>JALONX010000676.1 GCA_025454695.1 Chloroflexaceae bacterium | reverse complement strand
ATCCGCACCTACGACCCGCAGGGGCTGAGTTTTGTCAATGTGAATACGGTAGAGGAGATTGCAGATTTTGGATTTTCGATTTTGGATTGACGATTGTGTGGACGAGGCCCCAAATGGCCAATTGAAGGTGTGACTCCTGACCTATCGCTAAACCATGCGCTGTCTGCTAAGCTTAGGCAGACAATTGCAATTGGTTCATCAGGAGGCACTATGAGAACGTTTTCTTCTCTCCTGCATATAAAAGGCATTGGTAGCATTATTGCTGTACTGAGTCTCGTCCTTCTGACACCCCTGACCGCATGCCAAACTGCTGTTAGCATACCCTTTATGAGCGTAAGCCACGAGCAGTCGCTCCGTGATTATCGGCAGCCAACAGGAATTACTGAATTTCTCGTATTTATGACATTAAACGACGCGGAGCGGTTTATTGCGCAGGAATTGCACATCAATCCAACCTTTCCAGATCAACAGTTTCACTTTGCACAACGAGTCCGCACGGTAGATTTTTCTCAGTCATTCGCCGTGCTTGTTCTGCAAGGCCACCAAGAATCAGCCGATTATGGAGTTACCACCACGCACGTCAGTCAGTTTGGTGGAATTCTGCGTGTTGACGCTACGTTCGTTGACCCCACCCAGCCTGACACATGGTGGGAATACATCGTTGGCCCAAATACCATTCGTCACCCGATGACGACTGACCCCTATCACCTTATCTCTGTCTCCAGGTCTGCGTTACCTGCACCAGTAACAAAAATTGAACTCTGGAGCCGTGGTCAGTTGATTACTACAATACTTCAACCTATACCGTAGCTGTTGGAAAGTTTTATTGTTCACACGACCGCACATTTTGTCATTCCGACCATAGGGAGGAATCTACATTGCGGTGCATTGACACCCCTTACGAAGCCTACAGTGAGTTCAACGAATTGGTTCAGGGTGACAAAAATGCGCAATACCAAAAGCGTTTGATGGGAGCAGCCTCACCCGCAGCAGCAGGTAGTAGCATTTCTCGGGTTTTTACGCCCCACGTTTCACGTTTCACGCAGTACACCTCACCCCGGCTCCTGCATCAAATACATCTCCAACAGCGACTCGTCGCTGGGGGGCGCTGGCAGCTGCGGCACGCTGAACTGCACCGCGTCGGTGGCGAGGCGGTAGCGGCGGCGCAGCCCGACCATGAGTGTGCGCAGCGCACTGAACTGCGGGGCCGGGCGGGTTGCGCCAGGCACGCTACGCTCTAGCGCCACCACCAGGCTGGCCCGTGCCACGTGGGGCGACTCACCAGCGGGCGGGCAGGCCGCAAAGCGCTCCTCAATCAGCTGAAACACGTCGCCACTAATGGTGATGTAGTAGTGGGGCGCACCCTCGTAGGCGAACTCGCACAGCGTCGGTAGCACTTCGGCAGCGTCGCCGTCCAGGTCAAGGAGGCGCACCTGACTGATGGCGGTGCCGTTGCGGCTCATAAAGCGGGGCGCACCGGGGGCATACCAGCGCGGCCCGTCGCTCTCGCTAATCACGGCATAGCCTTTGGCGCTGGCCTTCGGCGGCTCCACGCCCCGCAGCAGGTCGCCCAGGCGCTGCACCACCGAAGCGCCCTCCTCCGCATAGAGCGTGTCGAGGGCGAAGACCTGCACCGCTAGCGTGCGCCCGTTCAACTCCAGGCTACCAATGTCGCCCAGGGGCGTGCCGAGCTTTGCCTGAAGCGCGGCGGTGTGGAAGGCGCTCCCTGGCGCGTTGGGCGTGCCCGTCGCGGCGTAGGTTACGTCAACCAGCATGGCCCGCAGCTCCGTTAGATCAGGGTCTTGCAGCTGTGAGTCCAATAGCGCCAGGCTCTGCACGCTGGTGCTGTCTGGCGGCAGCAGCAGGGTGTCGGCGGCGAAGATCTGGTATTGGTAGGAGCGCTCGCGGATGCTGAAGCTGCCGGGGTTGGCCAACGGCGGGCCAAAGGCTAGCATGCGGGCGGCCTGGTAGAGCGGGCTTTCCGGCTGAAGCTCCACCCCCGCGTCGCGGTACATGGTGGCCAGCAGCCCCTGCGCCAGCGCATCAGACTCACCTGCCTCGGCCAGCAGCTGTGAAAGCCGCCGCACATCGCCCCAGTTGGGCACTTCGCAGTAGAGCATGTCGCGAGCAAAGATTTGATAGTTGATAGCCTTCCCCGCTACATCCAGCCGGGTGCTGGCACCGAGCGGTGCGCCCAATTCCTGCTCCACTGCCACCTGGTGAAAGGCCCAGCCCTCATTGTAGCCGGGCGAACGCTTGCGGTAGCTCTCGTTCAGTAGGGCCGCAATCAATGGCTCCCGCTCCGGATCAATCGGCGGCGGCGGGGTGGGCGCGGCGGGGGCGGCGGGGGCGGGGGCGGCAGCCCCGGTGTGGGCCGCAATCCAGCGCTCCACCTCGCCCCAGACCCAGGGCTTCGTCACCGCCCAGCCAGGGCACGATTTGGTGCCGGTGTAGTCGCGGTGAAAGGTGATCAGCTGGCGCGGTGGAATATCGAGCGCCAGCGAAATGCTGCCCATCACTGCCAGCGCATGTTCCCAGACTTTGCCCTGGGGCCGCTGATGATCAAAAAAGCCCACCATCTCCAGGCCGATGGAGTACCAGCCTTCTTCCAGGCTGCCGTTGCCGGTGCCTGCATGAATGCCGATGTTGCGCAGCGGCGTAAACAGCCAGATGCCGTCGGGCGCGGTGTAGACATGCGGGGCCGACCACCAGCCCAGCCCGGCGTAGTAGGCCTGCATGCCGCGCATGGAAGACGCGCCGCGCCACTGCTGCTCGTTGGGGATGTAGGTATGGTGCAACACCACTTTTGTCGGGCGCACTGGCCCCCACTGGTAGCTGCGCACATAGTCGAGCCACTCGTTTGTCGTCAACATCTTGCCAATCATCGGCGGCATGCCGGTGGCGGGGAAGTCGGTCATTTTTACATCCTCCTTGAAGTAGTGGTTAGGGGTTACGGGTTAGGGGTTATTCGCAGTGATCTTCATTGCATTTCGTTGAAATTAACCCCTAACCCGTAACCCCTAACCCTTCTGTCTGGTAATCAGGTACGCAGCCGCACCAGCCGCACCCAGCCATAACCACGGCGCTGGCTCAGGCACTGCTGCAAGTTTGCGCCGACAACGCCGGTGCCCGCCAGCCCGCCGTTGCGGGCGGCGAAAACCATGCTCGCTTCCACCACGTCGGCCCGCTCGGCAGGGTTGTAGCTGCGCCCGCTGCGGTCGGTGCCGCTGAACGGCCCAACATAGAGAGCGACATGGCCCGCCACGCCGTTGCGGTCGCCATGGCCAAACACCAGCACATCTCCCGGCTGGGCCGCACGGGGATCGTTGATCTCTTCGACGCGCCCGCCCGCCCGGGCTGGGTGAAAATAGTCGGCGCGGTGGGTGTTGCCGGGCCAGAGCGGGTAGCCCGCCGCCCGCAGGGCCAGCGCCACCCCATCGGCGCAAACAATGTCTTTGAAGTGGCGATGGTTCGGGTCGCTCAGAAAGCGGGCACCAAAGCACATGCGCTGCATGTCGGGCGGCAGCGCGTCGAAGGTCTGACGGTCGTCACCCAGCAGAAACAGGGCTGCGTCAATCACCCGCTGGTGTAGCGGCAGCAACCGGGCATAGTGGGGGTGGTCGCTGCGCATGGTGCCGGAGCGGTTGGGCTGGTCGGGAATGAGCGTGATCGGCTGCACCATGTCCTGGTTCACCACCAGCGGCAGCAGCACGGGCTGAAAGTCATCTAGCTCCACCCGCAGCTCCACCCCGCTGCCCGCCAGCGGCAGGGCAAAGGCGAAACGGCCTTCTGAGTCCGTCTGTGTCACCAGGCGGGCGCGGGGGCGCGGTTCGGGCGCGGGCAGCATGTAACACTTACTGGCCTGAAACACGCGCCCGTCGGCGTTGAGGTGGGGGTTGTAGCGTAGCACATCGTCGCGGAAGGTGGCCCAGTCAATGCCGGGTACACTGTCGCGAACGTACTGTTCCCAGCATTGCCAACGATTGCCCGCAAAGCCACAGAGCGTGCGCCGCCAGCTGTAGGCCGGGACGGG
>JALONX010000675.1 GCA_025454695.1 Chloroflexaceae bacterium | reverse complement strand
GGAGCTGGTGCTGGCCCGCGCCCCTGGGCGGCTGGATGTGATGGGCGGCATTGCCGATTATTCCGGCTCACTGGTGCTGGAACTGCCTCTGGGCCTGGCCACCTTCGCCGCCGTGCAGTTCGATGATTCGCCCACCGTCACCATGCGCAGCACCGCCGCCCTCGATGCGGACTCAGCGACGGAGGTGCGGCTACCCCTGGCGGAGCTTGCGCCCGGCGGTGTTCCGCTGGATTACGCGGCGGCGCGGGCCTACTTTGCCGCCAACCCCCGCCAGCACTGGGCCGCCTACGTGGCCGGAGCGCTGGTGAGCCTGGGCCAGGAGCGGGGCATGCGCTTTTCCCATGGCCTGCGCATTTTAATTGACTCGGCGGTGCCGCCGGGCAAGGGCGTCAGTTCGTCGGCGGCGCTGGAGGTGGCCACAACCCAGGCTATTTTGGCCTTGCACGGCGAAACGATGAACGGGCGCGAGCTGGCGCTGCTCTGCCAGCGCACCGAGAATCTGGTGGTGGGCGCACCCTGCGGCGTGATGGATCAGATGACGGTGGCCTGTGGCGAGCAAGGCCAGCTGCTGGCGCTGCTGTGCCAGCCCGCTGAACTGCTGCCCGGCGTCAGCCTCCCCGCCGAACTTGAGGTCTGGGGCATTGACTCGGGCATTCGCCATGCGGTGAGCGGGGCCGACTATGGCTCGGTACGGGTGGGGGCGTTTATGGGCTACCGCATCATGCAGGGGCTGGCGGGCGCGGGCGAATTGCCCGACGGCGGCTACCTGGCCAATGTTGCGCCCTCGCTGTGGGAAACACGCTACCGTGACCGGGTGCCCGATGCGCTGGACGGGGCGGCCTTTCTGGCCCGCTACAGCGGCACCCACGACAGCGTCACCACGGTTGATCCGAATCGCCGCTATCAGGTGCGCCAGCCCACCGCCCACCCCGTGTTTGAACATCAACGGGTGCAGCTGTTTCGCGCCCTGCTGCCCCAGGCCGCCAGCGACGAGACGGTTCGCCAGCTGCTGGGCGAGCTGATGTTTCAGTCGCACGCCAGCTACAGCGCCTGCGGCCTGGGTTCACATGGCACCGACATGCTGGTGGAGCTGGTGCGGGCGGCTGGCCCGGCAGCTGGGTTCTACGGCGCGAAGATCACCGGCGGCGGCTCCGGCGGCACGGTGGCCATCCTGGCTCGGCGCGGTTCGGCGGCAGCCGTGGCAGCCCTGGCCCAGCGCTACCGCCACGAGACTGGCCACGAGTCCAGCGTCATCGGCGGCTCCTCGCCGGGGGCACTGGCCTTTGGGGTGGCGCGGCTGGCGTGGGGCTAGGCGGGCGCTCTCGCGTCGCAGGCCAGTCGTTGCGCCAGCGCATACGACATTGAACATTGACCATGGAACATGGGCGTGTTATGATGCGTTAGGCGGAAAGAACGTCCGCCTCATACCTGGGTTTCCTGGAGATAGGCGGACAAAGACGCGGCCTAACGTGGTGGGAGATAGACGGATTTGGTCGGCCTAATTCATGTTAGCCCGCTGTGAGTAACGGCTGTGCCAAGTCAAAGCATAAATGGTGGTACAATTCCGACAGCGTCACCACCAAAGGGAGAGCCTGTATGACTGCCGAACTCCTTGATGACCTTGCCCAACGATTTGCCTTTCACGCTACAATTTATGGCGGTGCTACTCCTGAAAACGCCTCACCGCTCTACGCCCACTTGTCCCAGTATGTCGCCACAGATACGGACATTCTTCAACTCGTTCTTGACGCAGATCGGGCAACACAAGTATCAAATCTGCTTTTTGGAGCCGTTCACTATCTTTTATTACGCGGTGAAGATCATCAACTCCGAACATTCTATGCAAGCCTCACAGCTCATCCGCAAGCACCTGAGCATGCAGCTCCTGTATTTCGAGATTTCTGCGGTCAACACGCCCAAGAAATACAACATCTTGTCACAACACGCAAAGTTCAAACAAACGAAGTGCAACGATGTACGTGTCTTCTACCCGCATTTGTTCTCACGCATAAGTATGCTCAAGAAATGCCACTATCACTTATAGAAATAGGTTCAAGTGCGGGACTGCATCTTCTATGGGACAAATATAAGTATAATTACGAAACTATCGGACAAATAGGAGATGACACTTCTGAAGTTCGCCTCCGCTGCTCACTCATTGGACAACACAAACCTCATATTCCTCTCGTAATGCCGCTTATATATTCACGTATTGGAATTGATATTAACCCCATAAACGTCGAGGATATCGAAGCGACACGGTGGGTGCGAGCTTTGATTTGGCCTGAACACATCGATCGCGCTCAATTATTTGAGCGCGCAATCACGATCGCTCGCCGCAATCCTCCAAAGATTATCGCAGGTAACGCCGCAGTAATGCTACAAGCAGCAGTAGACAACACGCCGAAAGATATGGCTCTATGTATCTTTCACAGCTATACGTTAAATCAATGTCCTGATGAGATACGAAACCAAATCATACTGAGTATCGAAGAAATAGCGCGTTCACAAGATGTATTTCGCATTTCACTCGAATGGTACGGCGGGCAGAAGCAGCCACAACTTGAATTGTATTCGTACACGAAAAATGGCTTGCAACACGAACTCCTCGCATATTGCGAAAGTCACGGAAGGTCTATAGAATGGCTCCATTCATAGCCTAAACACCAGCGGCCCAACAAAGCGTGCAGCCGACCGCCCTATCGCTGCGTTTTTCCATCCAGTGCTGTGCCCAACGATAGTAGCGGCCTACACTATGGCCCTCGCCGGGCGGCGGGTGATGCCTGGCGTTGGGCGTCGCAAACAATCCCAGTGATCCTCCACTGCTGCAACAGAAGCCAATGCAAAACACACTCCTGGGCAAGCGGGTACTCGTTACGCAGGCGGACGAATTCATGGGTCCGGCGTTATGCCAGGTGTTCGCCGAACAGGGTGCTGAAGTAGTCAAAAGCAGCGCAGAGCTAAGTACTCCTGGCGCAGCGGCGCAGGTTGTAGCAAGCGCCGGCCCGATTGACGTGCTTGTTGCCAACCTTTCGATTCTCGCTCCGAGCACTCCTTCTCAGGAAGTTGAGGATCTGGAGTGGCGCACCGTGTTCGCCGCGCTGGTGGATCCGCTGCCGCGGCTGATCCGGTCGGTTGTTCCCGGCTTCAATCAGCGTGGTGGAGGGAAGGTTCTTGTTATCGGTAGCGCTTCGGCGCTCCGCGGCATGAAGCGAGCATCCACGTATAGCGCCGCCCGCGGCGCGCAGCTGGCGTATGTTCAGGCGGTGGGCGTTGAGTTGGCCCCTCAGAACATCCAGGTCAACGCGATAGCTCAGAACTTTGTCGACAACCCGACGTACTTTCCCGCTTCGGTTCAGGCTAATCCAAAGTTCCAAGAGAGGTTGAATCGTGAGGTACCCCTTGGCCGTCTTGTTGCTGCTCGAGAAGACGCACTCTTCGCTGCGTACCTGTGCAGCAGTGCCGCAGATTGCTTCGTCGGCCAGGTGTTTCCGGTGTCCGGCGGCTGGGCTACAAAGTGACGGCGACGCCTAATCCCTCGCTCAAGCTGACCCGCTACGGCAGGCCGGGCTTACAGTGCCTGCCATAGTGGGCGGCTTAGCTCGAATGTTCGGCGGCATTGAAACAATGAAATCTGTGTTATAGTTAAGGAGGGTAAAACGATAACTCACAGAGGTTTGCAATGCAAATAACAGTTAAACAGAGTGTAGTAGACGGCATCGAACGAATTGAGTACATCCCAGGTAATAGAAGATTTAGTACCCCAATACTGCTCCAGCACGGAATGTATCATTCTGCAAAATGCTGGGAGTTATGGCAATCGCTATTAGCCGAGAACGGGTGGTATAGTATAGCTTACAGTTTACCGGGACATGGAAGTTCTTTACTTAAAAGGCCGCTTCGTTGGTGTACACTTGAGTATTACTATCAGTATTTAAAGCAGGAGATACAACGATTAGATACACCACCTGTTGTATTTGGTCACAGTATGGGTGGTGCGTTACTGCAATGGCATGTAAAGCACAGTTCTATAACACT
>JALONX010000674.1 GCA_025454695.1 Chloroflexaceae bacterium | reverse complement strand
GGGCGAAAGTCCCATGACCGGCACCGCCCTCAGCCGCGCCCACCTGGCCGACACCACGCACCCGCGGTTTGAGGCGCGCATCGCCTCCGTCGGCGTGGCGCAGACCCCGGTGTGCATCCGCGTCGCAGGGCCAGACGGGCAATCACTGCCCGCGGGCGAGGTGGGCGAAGTGCTGATCCGCGGCGACAGCGTCATGGCCGGTTACTGGCGCAACCCCGAGGCCACCCAGGCCGCCATCCGTGACGGCTGGCTCTGGACCGGCGACATGGGCGCGCTCGATGCCGACGGCTTCTTGACCCTCAAGGACCGCAGCAAGGACCTTATCATCAGCGGCGGCAGCAACATCTACCCGCGCGAGGTGGAAGAAGTGCTGCTGCACGCGCCCGGCGTGGCCGAAGTGGCGGTGGTCGGCGCGCCCGATACCGAGTGGGGGGAGCTCGTGGTGGCGTTCGTGGTGCCGCTGCCCGGCGCGGCACTGGATGCGAGGACGCTCGACACCTTCTGCCTGGACCACATCGCCCGCTTCAAGCGGCCCAAGCGTTATGAGTTCGTTGAGGCGCTGCCGAAGAACAACTATGGGAAGTTGTTGAAGACGGTGTTGCGGGAGCGGGTGGATGTCAGGCAAGACACGCTCAAAGCGTGGAACACCTATAGGACCACGGGACTGCATGTGGCAGCAGACGAAGCTGATGCGTGGCTTAGTGATCTCGAACAGGGCAAAGACATCGAACCTCCCAAGAGCCACGATTGACCGTTCCCTTCAGCCTTCGCAAGTAGCGGATCAGAGCATGGAAATGAGGGCAAAAGGCAAGACGGTATCTGACCCCGATGCTAGTGACCCCGATGCTGGTGTCGTGCTGGTGTCGGGAGCGGGGTGACGGTTAAGCCTGTCGTCCGGCATCAGACCCCGACCCAGTTCTCCAGCAGCAGCCCCGGTACCCGCTCGAACTCGCCCATGTTGTTGGTGACCAGGGTCAGGCCCTCGCTGCGGGCGTGGGCTGCAATGTGCAAATCGTTGACCCCGATAGGCCGCCCGGCCTTTTCCAGCTCGGCGCGGATGGCGCCGTAGTGCTGAGAGGCCTTGGCGTTGTATGGCAGCACCTCCAGTCGGCTGGCGAACTCCTCCACAACGGCCAGGTTCTGTGCCACCTTCGCGCTCTTTTCGGCGCCGTGGTACAGCTCGCTCAGGGTGATGGCCGACATCGCCATGCGCCCGGCGTTCTGATTGAACACTCCCATCACCTCCAGCGGCCGGCGCTTGATGACGTAGATGACGATGTTGGTGTCGAGCAGGTACTTGAGCATGGCGCGGTGTTCAGAGCGCCTCGCGCTCGGCCTGCTCCTGGGTGGCACGTTCGCCCATGAAGTCGTCCGATGCCTGCGGCCCATTCATGAAAAACTCATCCCACGTATGGCCGACCGGCGAAATGATGCGGTCCATGCCTCTCGCCCGCACCTGCACCTTCTTGACGCCCTCGGGCAGCCGCACGTCCGCCGGCAGGCGCACGGCCTGCGAACGGTTGTTGGTGAAGACGGTGGTGATGCTCATGGCGGCCTCCTGATGGGATATGGCGCTAGTATATGGCGTGGGTGCGCAAGGCACCAAGCATTCAGGGCGCGACTCAACTGGCTCGCTGAATGGGTTGGTCGACCTCCCGGTCGGCAAAAGTCAAGACTTGACCCCGATGCGTGCTTGACCCCGATGCGTGTTGTGCTGGCGGCCTTGAGGATTCGGCAAGAGGCCCCGCTCTCGCGTAACCCTGATGCGCGGCCTCAGCGCTGGACGAAGGCCTGCAGACCACTCTCGGGGGACCACGTGATCAACAACCCGTCCGTGCCCCTCAAAAGAAGGCGCCCAGCGCTGTCTCGCCTGAAGCCGGCGAGCGGGCTATTGCTCTGAAGGGCCCAGCCACTGGCCGGTGAACTGATCAGCGCACCAGAGGCGTCAAAACCCGAGAAAGTCGAGTTCAAGGCGACAAGACTGCTTGCCCACGAGGCAACACCAAACCAAGTGGTCCGAGTGTATGAACCTACTCCATACGCGCTCTGGTAGGAGACGGCCAGGCTGCCGGTGGAGGACGCCAGCAGTTTGGCACTTGCGTGCCCGGCCTGGAACATGCCGAGGGGTTCGGAAGCGTTCCGGGTGATGTTCATCACCAGGGGGCTGCTACAGGCAGAGACACTGAGGTCCACGCCCGAGCACACGCGAAGAGCGCCGGAAGTTGTGATCTCCATCGTGCCGAAAACGGGAGTGCATGGCGGTGAGCCCAGCGGGCAGACTTGGCCTATGGCTCGGTACACGCCCGACAGGGAGCTGACCGTGCCGACTGAGGGTGTGAAACCCAGGCCAGCTGTGGAAGAGCCTCGGCTGACCCAGGAAGGCACGGAGTTGCCCCACAACGGGCCATAACGCACCTGCGCAGCGCTACCAGCTACCTGGGTTACTGATCCTGACGTTGTGGGGCTGTAAGGCCCAGGGTCAACGACGGACCCTAGAGAGCCCCAGGTTGCTAGGGAATACCTTCCAGAACCAGCGGGGGTCAAGGCGATGACCTCACCCAAGGAAGTCATCAAGTTGTAGGCCGGCGGCGGTGTGACCGGGACAACCGGCATGACGGGAGCCGGGCGGTGAGGCAGGCTTTCGCAGGCGATCCCGTCGCGGTCTCCGTCAAGTTGTGTGGCACCACTCCGGAATGCCGCCTGAGCGTCCTCCTGGTAAGTGAAATCCGCACAAACGGCATCGGAGTTTCCGCCGCCACCGCATCCCGACACAATCAACGTAGCTGCTACAGCTGTTGCCACTGCCCCAGTCGTTATCAGAACACGACCTTCCAAAAACACCGCCACTCTGTTCTCCCTGAACCATCGCCCCTCGTGGGGCGTCTGCGGGCTATTATGTCGGAGCCCATGACCCGGTCAGGGTTCGTCCAAAGTTACGCATGAGGAGACGACCGGTTGCCCAATACCGATCTCAAATGGGGCGAAATCGTGGTGGCCTTCGTCATGCCCGTGCCCAGCCTGGTGCGGCGCTGGACGCGAAGACGCTCGACACCTTCTGTGTGGACCAGATCGCCGCACTTCATGCGGCCCAAACGATACGTGTTCGTAAAGGCGCTGCCGGAGAGCAACTATGGGCGGTTTTGCGGAAGAGAGTAGGGCTGCGAAGGAAAAAGGCGATACTAAAAGGTCGAGACCTGACCCCAATACTCCAAGCCCCAAGGGCTTCGCAGCATGGTAAAAACGCATTCCATCGCAATAGAAAGGTATTTATGGTCCGATATATCTCGCCGCTGGTGATCTCGATCTTTGTTTCTGGGTGTGCAGTCTCCTTGCCTGAAATGAGTTCAGATTTTCTCTGTCAGCATTTTGGAAATAATTATGCTAGTGAAACACATCGTGTTCCGTCTATCAAGGCTGAAATTCAGGCTAGAAAACTAATTCCGGAAAGCGAATGGCCGGCAGTTAATCGGCGGGAGCTGACAATAGGAATGTCGCGTTGCGGTATGTATGCTGTCCAAGGTTCGGAAATGGGTGCAAATAGCACTACAACAGCTTCTGGTACTTCTGTTCAGCACATCTTTCTTAATAGTAACTCACTCAAGAGAGAGTATGTCTATACCACCAATGGGGTGGTTACGGCTTGGCAAAAATAGCTGTAGGTGGGTTTGCAAGATGGCAATGATATTGCTAGGTTGCACGAGAAAATCGACATCAATGCTTGAGTGTCTTCTGTTGGGCAGCGGTTGCTCCTTTTTTGTTTAATTAAGTGAACTCGTCATAAACCGACTGAACGGATCCTCCCGGTAATCCCCAAACGGCCCGCATTCCACAAACCCGAACCGCCGGTACATTGCCATCGCCGCATCGAACGGCGGGGTGCTGCCGGTCTCCAGGCTGACCCGAGCGTAGCCGCGTTGGCGAGCGATGTTCAGCAGTTCGATGAGGATGGCCTGTGCGGCGCCCTGGCGCAGGTGGCGGGCGCTGGTGCGCATGGACTTGAGTTCGCCGTGGCCGCCTTCGGCGACGGTGGTGGGCACCA
>JALONX010000673.1 GCA_025454695.1 Chloroflexaceae bacterium | reverse complement strand
CCGCGACTCACCGGTTTCTAGCCAGCGCTCCAGTTCCGCCGCGCTGACGTTCACCAGTTCTCGGAATTCCTTTACCACCGTCTGGTTTTCAGGATGTGTTGTCATTGGTTACTCTCCTACTGCCTGCACGTCGTCGCGGTAGCGCAGCAGCGCCGCCACGCCACCGTGCTGTGCCAGGTAGTCGTTCTGCGGAATAATCTGCACCTCGCTGCCCTGCTGCAAGGCCCGCGCCAGAAACGCTTCGCGCAGCGGGCGGGGCTGAAGCTCGGTTCCGTCGTAGGGGCAGACCCGCTCATCACCCACAAAGAGCGAGCCGCATGTGGGGCATTCCCGGCCCTCGCCCGCAAAGCCCTGGAGGACGAGCAAAGTCTGCACCTGGCCTTTGCTGAGCGCCATGGCGATGTCAGCAGAGCCAACCGCCGCCAGACCACCTACGGTTGCCATCTGCTCCTCCAGCGCTGCCACCGCGTCGGCTTCCTGCTGGCGCTCGGCCTCTGCCAGCACCGGGTCGAGGGCTTCACGCAGGGCACGGGGCGCGTCGGGCAGGTCGGTATTGCTCACGTCGCGCACCAGCGCCTGAAGCGGAGCCGTCAAGCCGCCCATCACGGCGGCCTTCACCGAGTCGTTGGTGCTGATGATGATGTGCTGCACGTTGTACTGCTTCACCACTTCATCAAGGCGCTGGGCCAGCTCTTGGGTGTGCAGCGTGATCAGAAAATCGGTGCGGCTCTGGTAGCGCTGCTGCGACCAGCCCCCCACCATCACCCGGTTGATGGTTTCGCGGGCCTGAGTTTCGGCCACCTGGTCGGCGGTCTCCAGGCTCACGACCATAATCTGGGCTTGCTGCCCGTCGGCCTTCACCACCGCAAAGGTTTCGTAATCGTCGAGCACACGGGCCAGTGGGAAGGTGTGGGGATAGCGGTCAACCGCAACGTAGGTTTCAATTGGCACCTGCAAGGGCAACGGTGCCCACACCTCAGTGCCTGAACATGCAAAAATTACCAGGCTCAGGGCATCTTTCGGTGCTTCATTGTTGACATAATCCAGAATACGTTCCCGGTCAGCTTCAAAACTGTCGTAAATCGGGCCACTACCGGGCCAGTTGCTGGCGATCTGGCTCAGCTCCTGCTCAAGGATGGTAGGCGACTGACGCTTGCCATTGCTATCGGTCGTCCAGTCTAAATACACGCTGAACACAGGATATTCGCTGGCCGGTTCGGCCACCAGTGCCTGCAACACGGCCTTAAGTTCGTTCTGCATCATTGCCTCCAACTCCACTCCATGCGACTCCTGGTTCTCCGCAGAGCAACGGCTGTGCCACCACGCCCGCAGCTTCCGCCCAAAGGCTGAAGAAATGTGCCCAACGCCTACGCTACAATGAGGCGGATTGCAGATTGTAGATTGCAGATTGTAGATTACAGATTGTAGATTGCAGATCGATTCCTCATCTGTGTATAACCTTTAGAGCCTCCGCGTCCTCGGCGTGCTCGGCGGTGAGTAAAAGGAGAGTTTATGACAATCATCGCCCGCGATGGTGATGCAACCCTACGTTCGATTGATGTGGAGCATGACGCGGCGAAGCTGGCCGCCATGTGGAATGCCAGCAGCAGCCAGTGGCCCGGCGGCTGGAACCAGGGCGTGCCCTGGCAGCCCGCCAACGCCGTTGAGTGGCTTGGCCGCCAGCAGGCGGTTGACATGCTGGTGTGGGAGGTGGGCGACGAGATTGCCGGGTTCTGTTCCTTCTGGGCGCGGCCCGAGGAGCCAGGTGTCTACTACATTGCGATTGTGAACGTGGCCCCGGCCTTTCAGGGCCGCAGCCTGGCCCGCAAATTCCTGGTGCATTTCGTCGAGCGGGCGCGCCAGCTGGGGGCCAGCCGCCTCGACCTGAACACATGGAGCGGCAACCTCAAGGCCGTGCCGCTTTACAAAAAGTGCGGCTTCTGCTGGCTGCCTGGCACCAGCGTGCGCATGCACAACTATCTGCCCGCCATCCTCAATTTGCCGCTGGCTCGCCCCTTTTTTGAACGCCACGACTGGTACAGCAGCTTTCAGCGAGCGTTGACTCAGGTTGAAGATAAAGAAACCTGGCAAGGGATGGAAGTCTTTAGCTACCGCTTTGCGGCGGGCGGCGAGCAGCTCAACGTCTGGGTTGACCGGCAGGCACGCGCCATTACGGCGGTGGAGACCGACGACCTACTGGTTGCCGCCCTTGCCAGGGTCAGCGAGCCGCCCCGTGGCCTGCCCACCATCATGCGCTGGCGGCTGACCAACAAGCGCAATCAGCCCCTGCCCGTCACCCTCATCGCCAGCGGGAACGACGACCTGCGCCTGGAGCTGCGCGAAAGCCTGACCCTGGCGGCGGGCGAAAGCCGCGAGATTGAGGCCACGGTGCATGTCAGCGCGACTATGGCTGAGGTGGCGAGCGACAAACCCGCGCCCGCCATTCGCTCGTTGCTGCTGCTGGATGGGCAACCGCTGGAGCTGCGCACCGGCTTGCGCCCCCAGGCTGCCGTGGCCGTTTCCACCCATCCGCCCTATGTGACGCTGATACCTGGCGTACCCCAGACGGTGGAACTGCAACTGGCCAGCCATGTCCAATCCCCGCTGGCGGCCAGCGTGAGTCTCACGCCGGAGGCCGGGCTGCATGTGGACTGGACGGAACAGCGGCTAGAACTGGCGGCGGAAGCGCGGTTCGGGCTGGCGCTGACGCTACGGGCTGAGGCGGGCGGCGTCTACCAGCTGCCGGTGGCGCTGCGGCTAGAACACGAAGGCCAGGCGACCCACCTGCCCGCCAGCCCCCAGGCGATCTTCGCCCTGCCGCCGGGTGGGGTGCTGGGTGCCAACCTGGGCGACAAGCTGCGGATTGAAAATGAACACGGGCGCATGCTGCTGGAAAAAATCGGCTCCGATCTGCACATCACCGCCAGCAATGGCGAGGAGCTGCTGACGCTTGAGAGCTTTGCCGCGCCGCCGGTGAACCCCAGCGAGTGGTGGAACAACCGCTTTGAGCTGAAGCTGGAACAGAGCAACGGCGCGGTGCTGGCCGAGGCGGTTTGTGAGTCGAAAGACAACCCCGGCTTTGTGCTGCGCAAACGGCTCACGGTCAATGCCGGGCCACTGGCAGAGCTGGCGTATGAGTTTGAGAATCGGGCGAGTGAGGAGCGGCGCTTTCAGGTGTACCAGGAGTTTACGGGCAACGGCGGCGATGCCACCTGCGTGCTGCCGCTGGCGGCGGGTGTTACCGAGGGGCGTTGGGAGGTGTTCCCCGGCTACGCCGACACCGACTTCTGCAAACCGGCCAATTTCGCCGAACGCTGGCTGGCGCTGGAATTTCGCCAGGCGACGGTTGGCCTGCTCTGGGGTGCGGATGTGGAGAAAGTTGCATGGGCGCTCAGCTCGCGCCACTACGAGTGCCCACCGCAGGGGCGGGTGCAGCCGGACTCACTCCACATCTACATGGGCGCTGGCGGCTGGCAGGCGGTGCAACGGGCCTACCGCCGCATGGTTGGCCTGCCCGCCACGCCCCCGCCTGCGGCCACGCCCTTCTTCAGCGCACGGCTGGAACCTGCGCCGCTGCTGCTGAACGGCGACGAGGCCGAGGCAACCCTCGTCGTCGAGCAGCGCACCCACCGTCCCATCAGCGGTAGCGTTGAGGTGCAACTGCCGGAAGCGTGGACACTTCAACGCAGAGATGCAGAGGCGCAGAGACGCGGAGAAGCGGGCAACAGTTTGATACTTGATTTTGAGGGCGTGAAATGGGACACGCCGTTTCGTGTGCCGCTGACCCTGCGCACGAGCGCCGTGCCAGGGGCGTATGTGGGGCGGCTGCTGGTGCATGGTGATGAGCGTGACCTGGAACTACCGCTGCCCCTCTTCCGGCTGGGCGATGGCAGCCAGGTGCAGGTGCAGTTCCACGAGCAGCATGGCCAGCCGGTGCGGACGATTGGCGTGAATCAGCTGGCCTCGCCCTTCCCGGCGGCCAGTGCCATCGGCTGGATAAGCCCATGGTACGGCGGGATTACGCCCGTGCTGGAAGCGCCTGGCGAGCAGAATTTCCCCGGCGCACTGTGGCGCGAATCGTTCAGCGTGGAGCTGCTGGCGATGGGGGATATGAACGGGTTGCAGTGGCAGGGCGTGGTGCAGCGGGCCGAGCTATCGTCGCCAAAGCTGCGGGGCCTGCGGCTGGAACTGGAAACGCTGACGCTGGGCGGCAGCCCGCTGGTGAAGCTGGTGTACCGGCTGCACAACCGCAGCAGCGCCACCATGCGGGTGCCTACGGCTGGCTGGCTGGTGTTTGTGGCTCCCGGCGGCGTGCGGGGCGAAACGGTGTTGTGGGGGCCGAACGAGCAACTCAAGCCTGGTGAAGACATCGTCTGGCTGCAAATGGAGCGCTGGGCCGCAGCCCAACACCCGGCCAGCGGCACCACGCTGGCGCTGGTGTCGGCCAACCAGAAGCTGGGCATCGTCACCTGGGGCGACGGTGAGAACCACCTGTACATGACAAATGAGCTGGTGGTGCCCGCCCACGGCTCGGCGGAGCTGGTGGCCTACCTGGTGCTGGCGGACGATCTTGAGGAGGCGCGGCGGTACCGGCAATTGACGATTGATGATTGACAATTGACGATTAACCGGCAATGTTGCCCTGGCGCGTGCGGCGGCGGCTGCACGCAAGGAGGTGCCGGTCTCCTTTAGCCACCGCATGTCAAGCAGGAGACCGGCACCACAAGGCCTATCCATCAGGCTTATGAGTCTTTACAAATTATCCTGGACATCCCTGGGGCTACATGCTTCAGCATGTTTTGGGCTTACAGCCGCCGAATTATGGGTCTTTACAAAATAATGCGGACATCTCTGGTGCAACACGCTGATGAGGCTTTACAACATAATCCAGACAGCCATCGGGGCAACACGCTTCAGCGTGTTTTGGTCATTCAGACGCCGAA
>JALONX010000672.1 GCA_025454695.1 Chloroflexaceae bacterium | reverse complement strand
AGGCCGACTTTGAGAGAGTCCTTCATTGGGCTGCTCCTAAACGCTAGCCGATATTGGAGGTTTATTATACACGACGAATTGCAGCGCTTCAGGTCGTCGGCAGGCGTTCACAGGCCAGCGCCAGTTGTGCTGACGCTGGTCATCGGCCTTAGGTCAATCTGCTGCGTTTCACCGCCCGCCGCTTGTCACCAGCGTGAAGCGCACAATCCGATCCTGCACCAGCTCGGTTTCGTTGGTGCTGTTGGGGAATTTGGGCGGAAGTGTGCCCGTGATCAGCCGGTTCGGGTCAATGCCCTGCTGCACCAGAAAGGTGGCTACGCTTTCGGCCCGCTGGGCGGCGAAACTACGAATATCCTCCTCGCGGAAGCGCCCCTGGGGGCCGGGCCAGGCGGCGCTGCCCTCAATCCGCAGGTAGAGCCGCGAGGTACGCAACACCGGCAGCACCTGGGCCGTCAGATCTTGAATAGCTTTGTCGGTGAGGCGCACACTTTCGGGCTGGAAGTCAATCTTTTCCAGCGGTAGCTTCACCACCGCCTCGGCCTGCTGCTGCTCCTCGCTGGAGAGTTGGGGCAATTCCACCCGTGCCGTGAAGAGAAACGAGCTGTTCACCGGCGGGCGGGTCGAAATCAGGCTGCCGTTTCCGGCGGAGGCCAGCACAAAGCGCCCGTCCACCACTGCGTTCAGGTCGCTTTGGGGCGGGGCCTGGCCCGCATTGGCCCACACCGTCTGGGCCTCGCGCACGCGGGTGACGATGGATTCAGGGTTGCGGAAGGCCAGCGCATTGGCACCAAGGGTGGCCTGGGCGATGGTCTGGAGCGAGTCGGCCAGCACTCCCGGCTGGTCAATCGCCGTCCAGTCGTTGTTGCCCCAGTCAATGATGGCCTGTTCGGCCTCGTCGGGTGAGTCGGTCATCAGCCGCAGGGCCTCGAACCATGCGTCGTGGAAGGCCTGGCCCGCCTCGCCCTTGTTGTCGAGGACGTTGCGCCCGGTGATCAGTACGTCCACAATCGCCCGCAGCTTGTCCGAGGCGATCACCACCTTCGCGCCTGCATCCTCTGCCGCCTGCACATCGGGCACCCAGCCCGAAACGGCGTCGGCCTCACCTGCAATATAAGCATTTACCGCATCCTCAACCGATTCTTTGGGCACCAGGGTGACATCATTCGGCCCCAGCCCGGCCAGCGAGAGGGCGTAGTAGAGGAAATATTCGCCCACGCTGCCTTCGCTGTAGGCCACCCGTTTGCCGCGCAAGTCGTTGATGGTGGCAATTTCAGGATTCGCTACAATTTTGTCGGCCCCGGCGCTCTCATCCACCAGCGCCGTGATCGCGCCAATGCTGGGGTCGGCCCGGCGGGCAAAGCCGTCAAGGGTGGTAGCCAGAATATCCCAGCCGCCCTGGCGCACGGTTTCAAAGCGCTCAGCTTCCGGCACATCATTCTCGCCGTTCAGGCCAAAGGGCACCAGCACCAGTTCGTAGCCCCGCTGCTCCAGCAGGCCGCGCTGCTTCATAATCAACAGCGGGAAGTAGCTGGGGAAGCTGTCGAAAGCGACGACGACCTGCCCTTTGCTGGTGCCGCTCTGGCCGGGCTGGGCCGTGGCCGCCTGGGGCGTGCTGGCCGCGCTGGTAGGCTGGTTTGCGGGCTGGGCTGTGGTCGCCGCTGCCCGTGGGGTAGCGGTGGCCGCCGCACGGGTTGGGGCATTTGGTGCGCGGGTGCTTTCGTTCGCTGGGGTGGCATCCACAATAATCACCGGCGGCGTGGTTGGGGCCAGGCTACTTCCACCCGTGCCACAGGCGGGTAGCACCAGCGCCAGCACCAGCAGCATGACATGTCGAATTCGCATGGTAGCTCCTTGTTGGAGATTGAAAGAACCAAGAACCGAGAATCGAGAACCGTTTGCAGTTTGTAGTTGGCAGTTTGCAAATCATTTGACGGAGGGACATGCCAACTGCCAACTGGAAGCTGGCATGTCCTCTGCGCCTCTGCGTCTCTGCGTTGCCTGTCCGGCTCCGGTCACATCAGGTTGCGAAAGCCAAGTTCGGCCACTACCTCAGCCCAGGGCTGGGCCGGAATGGACTCATAGCTCAGGCCGCCGCCGTTGTTGCGCACAACGAGCTTGTGGGCCTCTGGCGTGAGGCAGTGGTGGGCACCACCTTCGCCGCTGAGCATGGCCTGGTAGGCCCCGGTGCCAAAAAAGGCCACCAGCAGCCCTTCGCCAGCGTCCGGCAACAGCAGCGCCCCGTCACGGGGGTAATAGTCGTCCGAGTCACATGTGTAGCGCCCGCCCAGCACCGCTGGAGTGGCCGGGGCTTCCAAGTGGTTCAGCGCCAGGGTAATAAAGGTCTGGCCCTCCACAATCAGAATATCGGGCAGACTCACCATCAGGCTGCCGTCTACCAGGTACCATGGGGGTTGCCCCGGCTGGCCCGGCTTTACCCGCCCCACGTTGAAGATAATCGCGCCGTGATCGGCCACGGTGTAGCGGCCAAACTCACCCGCCAGGTCGGGATGGGGCAGCTGCTGCTGGTCGCACCATTGACCAACGCTGGCCTGGAGCTGCTGCGCAAACGCGCCATAATCGAAGGCTGCGCCAAGTTTGTAGGCCAGCGTTGGCATGCCGCCGCCAAAGTTGAAGATATGCAGATGGGGCGCAAACGGGCGCAGGCTGGCATAGCCGGGGAGTTCGGCCAGTAGCCCATTCACCAGCCGCTCCGACGCCTCGATCTGGCTGCCGAGCATGGCGTGGTAGAGCACCAGCCGGTGAGGCGTTTCGGCGATGCGGCGGGCCAGGCGGCTCAATTCTTCCGGCGTCATGCCGAAGCGGTCGGCCCCGCCCCCGGCACAGCGTGCCCGCACCCCCAGCAGCAGCGGCGCGGGGCACGCGGCCAGGCTCTCAAATTCATGTGGATCATCCAGAATCGGCACAATTCGCCCGTAGCCTGCCATGCGCATGGCGACGATTGAGTCCAGGTAGCGCTGGTCTTTCGAGCCATTACAAAAGATGAAGCGCTCCTCGCCCGTGGCTGTGGCCAGCTGGCCCGTGGCCCAGAGCCGCTGCAACAGCTGCACATCAAACGCTGAGGACGTTTCGCAATGCACACCAGCGGCTAGCACCGTTTCCACCACTTCGGCGGCGACATTGGCTTTGCTGGCGTAGGCGTAGAGAAAGCCGCCACGGTAGCCGGTGGCAGCCCGCCCTGCGGCAAAGGCTGCATGCATCTCCAGCACCCGCCGCGTGATCTGGGGACAAAAAGCGATTTCCAGCGGCGTGCCGTGCTGCTCGGCCAGTGCTCGCAGGTCAAGGGCCGGGGTTGTCGGTGTCCCCATCCAGACGCGCCCGTCCCGCAGGGTCAGAAAGTCGTTTAAACAACCGTCTGCGTTGGTGGCAAGGGTGCTGCTATAGCTCATCGTCGTTTCCTGGAAATGCCATCCCAAGAGATGTATGGAATTGATACGCAAGGGCCAGGCCACATGTTTCAAGGTGGAAGGCCTGTATGGTACCACATTCCAATATGTTGTGACTAAACTGCACCATCGTCGTCTTTCTACCAATCAGAATACTTCGTCTTCACCCCTTTCTTTCTAACCTCGAAGTATTGCTGGCATACGGTTGGCTCATACACCGCCACGACCGCGGTAACCGTTTGGCCAGCGGCTCTTTACTGCCTGCTCTCCGCGCTGCGAGCTGCACCTATGCCATGTTGTTCTTCATAGCAGGACTTACGCGGTGAGGGTGTGGGAGCGGCGCAGCCGCTCCCAAAGAACAATGCTGGAGGGTTTTTGCAACCCTCCAAACCTCCCGCTTAAAAAGCGACCGCGTAAGCCCTGTTCATAGATCTCCCATGCACCACTATGCAGGGTTTGAAGCATCAACATGGGTTTT
Organism: Chloroflexaceae bacterium; assembly: GCA_025454695.1. Lineage (GTDB taxonomy): Bacteria > Chloroflexota > Chloroflexia > Chloroflexales > Chloroflexaceae > JALONX01. The sequence goes on along the minus strand of JALONX010000672.1, from coordinate 169 downwards.
GTTTGGAGATATCCGTATGCTGGATAGTACGCTGCCGTCATTAAATCAAATTATTAACTACCACCCCATCACCGTGCAGCAGGAAGAGACCCTGGCCAGAACCTTGTCGCAGATGCAGGCGCACAATGGAAGTAGTGCGCTGGTGATGCAAGCCGAGCGTCCGATTGGT
>JALONX010000671.1 GCA_025454695.1 Chloroflexaceae bacterium | reverse complement strand
ACCTGGCCCCATTTCTGCTCACCAACCTGCTGCTGGAACGGCTCAAGGCCAGCGCCCCGGCCCGCATCATCACGGTTTCGTCTATGGCCCACCAGGGTGGCCGCATGCGCTTCGACGACCTGAACATGCGGCGGGGCTACAATGGCTGGGGCGCATATGGTCAATCCAAGCTCGCCAATGTGTTGTTCACCTACGAACTGGCTGAGCGGCTGCAAGGCACGGGCGTGACGGCCAACTGTCTCCATCCTGGCTTTGTGGCCAGCAACTTTGGGCGCAACAACGGCGGCCTGCTGGCGGGCGTGCTACGGTTGCTCCAGAACTTTGCCCTCACGCCGGAACAGGGCGCAGAGACTCAGGTCTACCTGGCTAGCGCCCCCGAACTGGAAGGCGTGACGGGCAAATATTTTGACAAAAAGCAGGCCGTGCCCTCCTCGCCCGCCTCAAACGACAAAGCTAGCCAGCGCAAACTGTGGGAACTGAGCGAGCAGATGGTGCAGGCGGCAGTGGGCGATGTAGTAAAAAGATGATTGGAGATACTATTTTACCGCGGAGAGCGCGAAGCCTGCCCTGAGCTTGTCGAAGGGGGCGCAGAGATTTCAAATCATTTAAGTCCTCGGCGTGCTTTGCGTCCTCGGCGGTGAATATGCAACCTCAGCGTCCTTCGCGGTGAAACACCATGCGCCTTTCGATTGCTATCATTGCCCGCGACGAAGAACGCCACATCGGCAGCTGCCTCGAAAGTATGGCAGGTCTGGCCGATGAAGTTGTGGTGCTGCTCGACGACCGCTCCCGCGATGGCACCGCCGCCATCTGCCGCCAGTGGGGCGCAACGGTGCATGTGGAACCGTGGCGCGGCTTCCCTGCCCAGCGCAACCGCGCCCTCAGTTTCTGCCAGGGCGACTGGGTGCTCTTCATTGACGCCGACGAGCGGGTGACGCCGGAACTCCGCAGAGAACTGCAGGAAATGAGAGATAAGAGATTAGAGATTAATCAATCTGACGCTCAATCGCCAATCGCCAATCGCCAATCGCCAATCGCCCGTCTCCGGTCTCCCGTCTCCGGTCTCCCGTCTCCGGTCTCCCGTCTCCGGTCTCCCGTCTCCGATCCCCCGCCGCCCGTCTCCGGCTACTGGATTCCCCGCTACAACCTCTTCTTTGGGCAGCGGCTGCGGGGCGGCGGCTGGTACCCCGACCACCAGCTACGCCTGTTGCGCCGCACCCAGGCCCGCTACGACGAAGAGCGCCTGGTGCATGAACTGGTGCAACTGGACGGCGAAACGGCCCACTTGCAGGGCCACCTGCTGCACCTCAACATCGAGCGGCTGGGCGAATTCTGGCGCAAGCAGACCAGCTACGCCCTGAGCGAAGCCCGCACCCTGGCCCGCGAAGGCCGCCACACCCGCTGGCGCAACTTCATCGGCGCACCGGCCCGCGAATTTCAGCGGCGCTACATCAGCCTGGGCGGCTGGCGCGATGGGCCGCTGGGCCTGTTTCTGTGCGCGGCCCTGGCCTGGTTTGAACTGGTGAAATTTGCGTTTCTACTGGGGCTTGGACGTGAGGAGCGCAGCGTGAAACGTGAAACGTGAAACGTCACATCTCAACACGTTTCACGTTTCACGCTTCACGTTTCAGCCAGTTGCTGGCGGGCGGCCTTGCTGAGTTTCTGCACTACCAGGCGGTAGGACTCGTCAATGAGGCTCTGGATGTGACCATCGTCCATGCTGCCGTCGAGAGTCACGGTCAGCCAGTGCCGCTTGTCGAGGTGATACCTTGGACGGACGGCGGGGAACTGGTCGCGCAGAAACTGGCCGTGGGCCGGGTCGCACTTCAACGACAGACGCAGGGGCGTGTCGCCCTCGGCGACCAGGGCAAACATTTTACCCACCACCTTGAACACCAGCGTACCAGGGCCAAAGGGATAGGTCTCCTCAGCCCCCGGTTTGCTCAGCAGGTAGGTTCGTAGCTTCGCCAGTTCGACCATATGGCAATAGCTTTCACAAAGGCACAAAGGCGCTAAGCTCCATCAAAGAAATGCTTATTTGACAACCTTTGTGTCTTTGTGCCTTTGTGAGAACTTTTCAGGCAGCCGCTCAAACGGCAAAAAGAAAGAGGGCAGTACAACTACTGCCCTCCAAATGGAGCGGGAGACGGGGTTCGAACCCGCGACCTGCACCTTGGCAAGGTGCCGCTCTACCAACTGAGCCACTCCCGCAAACGCATTGAGAGTATAGCATACTTTTTTGAACTATGCAAGTCAGTTGCACAAATCGCCGCTCGTGCTAGACTATGGCATAGTGATGCCACATGTACGAAGGAGTTTCGATGGCCGACCTGAACCTGGAGTTGCGCACCCGCGCCGTTGGCCCATGGCCCATGAACAGCTACGCCCTGGTGTGCCCCGCCACCGGCGCGAGTGTGCTGATTGACCCCGGTGCCGAACCGGACACGTTGTTGGCGATGCTGGACGGCACAACACCCACGGCCATATTGCTGACCCACACCCACCCCGACGGCGGTGGGCCAGGCCACCTTACATGTCTACCACACGCCCGGCCATATTGACGATATGATCTGCTTCGCGGTGGACGGCGATCCCACGATTATTGTAGGCGACACGGTCTTCGCTGGTGGCCCTGGCAAAACCTGGTCGGCAGACGGCTTTCAAACCACCCTACGGGTGCTGCGGGAGGTGGTGCTGGCCTGGCCCGCTGAGTCGATCTGCTATCCCGGCCACGGCCCCGCCTTCCGCCTGGGCGACAAACATGCGGCTATTGCGGATTTTGTGAACCGGCAACATGCAGCGGGCTTCTTCGGCGACGCAACGTGGTAATAACATTTCACCGCGGGGGCGCGGAGGTAACGGAGGGTAGGAAGCGCTCTTTTCTTTTTTCTCTGCGCGCTCCGCGTCCTCCGCGGTAAAAACAGCAGTCAATTTGATAGGAGCATAGTATGGGTGAGTTGCGCAAGGTGGCGATATTTACAAAGGAGTACCCGCCCTACATCTACGGCGGGGCTGGCGTGCATGTGGAATATCTGACCCGCGAGCTGGCGAAGCTGGTGCCGGTGAAGGTGCGCTGTTTTGGCGACCAGGAGCAGAGCGCGGACAACCTGCATGTGCAGGGTTATGGCATGTGGGACGAGGTGAAACGCAACACCGACCCGCGCTATGTGGGCGCGGTGGATGCGCTGGCCCGCTCGCTGCTGATGGCCAAAGACAACCTGGACGCCGATGTGGTGCATTGCCACACCTGGTATACCGACATGGCCGGGCTGCTGGCGGGCAAGCTCTGGGGCATTCCCTATGTGCTTACCATTCACTCGCTGGAACCGCTACGCCCCTGGAAGGTGGAACAGCTGGGCAACGGCTACCACCTCAGCACCTGGATCGAAAAAACGGCGATTGAGCAGGCCGACGCGATTGTGGCCGTTTCCAAAGAGACAAAAGAAGACATTCTGCGCCTCTTCAACATCGCCTCCGAGCGCGTGCATGTGATTTACAACGGCATAGACCTGGAGCAGTACCGCAAGGCAAGCGCCACCGATGCCCTGGTGCGCTACGGCATTGATCCCAACCGGCCCTTTGTGCTGTTTGTTGGGCGCATCGCCCGCCAGAAGGGCATTATTCACCTGGTCAATGCCATTCCGCAGATTGACCCCAGGGTGCAGGTGGTGCTGTGTGCCGGTGCCCCCGACACGCCGGAGATAGCGGCGGAGATGAGCGAGCGGGTGCAGCAGGTCAGCGCCGGGCGCGAAGGGGTGATCTGGATTCAGGAGATGCTCAAGCGGGAGGACGTGATTCAGCTGTACTCCCATGCGGCGGTATTCTGCTGCCCGTCGGTCTACGAGCCGTTTGGCATTATCAACCTGGAAGCGATGGCCTGCGAAACGGCGGTGGTAGCCTCGGCGGTGGCCGGCATTAACGAAGTGGTGGTTGATGGGGAAACCGGCCTGATGGTGCCGCTGGAACTAAAGCCCGGCACGTTCGACCCGGTGGATGCGGCCCGTTTTTCCGGCGACCTGGCCGAAGCCATTAACCGGGTGGTGGGCGACGCAGCGCTCCAGGAACGCTTCGGGCGGGCGGGGCGCAAGCGGGTGGAAGACCACTTCAGCTGGACGGCGATTGCCCACCAGACCCTTGACCTCTACCGTTCACTGCTGGGCTGAGCCATTCGTACTGCGTACTCCGTATTGCGTTATCCGGGGGCAGGAAACGTGAGACGTGGAGGATTATCTTCACGTTTCGCGTTTCAACCTGGCCGTTACGACCCGTTCAACGCTTCTTCAATGGCATTGAGCAGCATTTCAGTGCTGAAGGGCTTGAGCAGCACCCGCCGCACGCCAACCACCTGCGCTGCTTCCTCGTGCAGCAGGCCGCCAAAGCCGGTTACCAGCAGCATTGGCAACTCGGGCTGAATTTGCTGCATGCGGCAGGCCAGTTCCAGTCCATCCAGGTGCGGCATCGTGAGGTCGGTGATGACAAGGTCAAATTCCGCAGACCGCGCGGCAAAATCAGCCAGCGCTTCAAGGGAGTTGGTGTGCGAGGTCACCCGATAGCCTTTTCGTTCCAAAATGGTTTTTATCGGACGCACCAGCAAAACTTCGTCATCAATATAGAGTACATGCTGGCCACGCCCCACGGTACCGGCAGCAGTGGCGAACCCGGCTACCGGTGATGTATCGGTAACTACGGGCAGATAGACCGTAAACGTGCTGCCCTGACCAGGCCGACTTTCAACCGTGATCGCGCCGCCGTGGTTTTTTACAATGCCATGCACCACGGCCAGCCCTAGCCCCGTGCCTTTGCCCGGTTCGCGAGTGGTGTAAAAGGGTTCAAAAATCCGTTCCAGGGTTTGCTTATCCATGCCGCAGCCGGTGTCGCGCACGGCCAGCCGCACATGGGGGCCGGGCCGCAACTCGGCGGGCACATCGCCCATACCCACCTCCACACACACGCTACTATAGCTCACCTCCAGCTGGCCCGCGCCACCATCCATAGCGTAGGCAGCATTGGTTGCCAGGTTCAGCATCACCTGGTGCATTTCACTCTCGTCGGCCAGCACGGGCGGCACATGCGGGTCAATGCGCACATTCATTTCAATCGAACTGGGAATAGTGGCCCGCAGCAGGGTCAGGGCCTCGGTAATCACCGGCTGCAACTGAATCACGCGCCGCTGCTGTTCTTGCTGGCGGCTAAACGCCAGGATTTGCCGAATCAACTCGCGGGCGCGGTTGCTGGCCCGGCTGATTTCATGTAGCATCACGCGGGCATCGGCGTTGTCGCCCAGGTCAGCTTCCAGCAGCGTGGTGTAGCTCATAATGGCAGCCAGAATGTTGTTAAAATCGTGGGCAATGCCACCAGCCAGCGTGCCCAGCGCTTCCATCTTCTGCGACTGACGGAGCTGCATTTCTAGCCCGGCCTGTTCTGCTTCAGCCCGTTTGCGCTCGCTAATGTCGGTGGCGGTGCCCACAAAACGCAGCGGCTGGCCGTCGCCGGTGCGGGTCATCAGCTTGCCCCGCTCCTGAATCCAGCGGTAGCTGCCGTCTTTGGCACGTAGTCGGTGTTCGGTGAGATAGACCGGCGACTCGCCCAGAACGTGCTGACGGATAGCCGCATTTGTTTGCGGCCAATCTTCAGGATGGATGCGGTTTGTCCATTCGGTCAGACTATTGCCAAGTTCCTCGTTGCTGTAGCCCAGCATCTCCTTCCAGCGTGGCGAAAAGAAGACCTGGTTGGTTTGCATGTTCCAGTCCCACACGCCGTCGCCGCTGCCTTCCAGCGCAAACAGCCAGCGCTCCTCGCTTTCGCGCAGGGCTTCTTCGGCCTGCTGGCGCTGGCGGCGCATGGCGGCTTCGCGCAGCCCCCGCTCGATAGCGGGCACCAGCCGGGCGTAGTTGTCCTTCATCACATAATCGTAGACACCGGCTTTCACCGCGCTCACAGCGGTTTCTTCGCCAATAGAGCCAGACACGATGATAAAAGGGAGATTGGGCTGGAGCTGCTGCACCGTGTCCAGGGCCGCGAGCGCATCAAACTGGGGCATCGAAAAGTCGGCCAACACGACATCCCAGCTACCAGCCGCCAGGGCCTGGGCCAGTTCGGCCTGATCTTCGACCCGCTGCCATTGAACCGTGTAACCACTCCGTCGCAGCTCGCGTAGAAGCAGGGCTACGTCGTCTTCCGAATCTTCTACACAAAGCACACGCAACAGAGGTTCGTTCACCGGATCATCCTCGAAAAGCTGGTGGGGCAATATTCAGCAACAACCAGTAAATCCCAAGCTGCCGTACCGCCTCGGTAAATTCGGTAAAATCTACTGGTTTGCGCACGTAGCTATTTGCCCCAAGGTTGTAGCTCGCCACTATGTCTTCTTCCTCTTTTGAAGATGTCAGCACCACAACCGGCAACAGCCGGGTGCGTTCATCGGCGCGCAGACGCTGCAATACCTCCAACCCATTCACTTTTGGCAATTTCAGGTCAAGCAATATGACTTGTGGAGCATCAGAAAGGTCACGTCCCTCATAACTTCCGGTACCAAATAAGTAATCCAACGCCTCAACACCATCATGT
>JALONX010000670.1 GCA_025454695.1 Chloroflexaceae bacterium | reverse complement strand
GAAGAAGCCCAATCCGCAAGGACTGGGCTTCTTCCGAGTGGCCAAGGTTGGTGCGAATAGCCAGCGCGCTTTGCCAGTGGCTAGCGGCGGCTTCAGGCTGGTTCGCTGCTGTCGCCAGGTCGCCCAGGCGCTCGTGCATGCGGGCAATGCCCACCTGGTCGCCGTTACGCTGGGCAATCGCCAGGGCTTCGTGGTAGCTAGCTTCAGCCCGCTCGTGCTGGCCCAGGGCACGGGCCGCGTCGCCAAGGTGCGTCAGGGCAATCGTCTGGCCTCGCGGGTTCTGCGTCTGCCCCTGAAGCTGCTGAGCCTGTTCGTAGTGCTGCACCGCAGCCCCGTGCTGCTCCATGCGGCTCTGGATCATCCCGAGCAGCGTGTGCGAACGGGCCTGGCCCACCGTGTCGTGCAGAGCTTCCCGCAAGCGCAGGGCTTCCAGTCCACATTCCAGCGCCTCGCCATGCTGGCCCATGTCGGCATTAGCGTGGCCAATCTTTTCATGCAACATGGCCTGGCCAAAGCGGTTGTTGAGCACCATGTCCAGCTTCAACGCTTTGTGATACAACCGCAACGCCTCCTGATGCGACCCAAGCAGCCGATAGACATCACCCAGACTCGTCCAGGCCCGCGCCAGCTGCCCCCGGTTATCATCGGGAATATCAATCTGAGCCAGTTCCAGCTGTTGAAACGCTTCCAGATGCCGCCCCTGCACCTGCCGCAACTTCGCCAGCTGCAACCGCACATCGGCTTCAAGCCCGGTCAACTGGTGCAGCAGCGCTAGTTCCAGGGCCTGCTGCATCTCCACCTCGGCCACGGCCAGGTTGCCCAGTTCCCGTTGCAACCGCCCCAGGCTCAGGTGGCCGCGCCCCAGGGCTTCCACACTGCCGTTGGCTTCAGCCAGCCGCAGAAGGGTGCGGGCGTGGCTCAGGGCCTCGCGGTACTGCCCGCCAAACTCCAGCACCGCCACCGTCAGGGCGTAGGCCCGCATCGCAAAGGGCTGCCGTTCAGTGTCAGCGAGGCGATTGAGCAGCGCCAGCGACTTTTCCGTCCAGCGGCGGGCTTCGCCAAAGGCCAGCTCGCTCACGCTGGTTTCGGCCACCAGCAGCGCCTGCTCCAGCGCCTCGCGGTAGGCTCCGGCCTGCTCCCAGTGCCAGGCCACCGCCTCGCGCCAGCCCTCTGGCCCAGGCTCGGCCCCGCCATAGAGCCGCCCTAACTGCGTTGCGATGGTACGATGGAACTGGTGTGAGTCCATAGTAAAAAGTGCTGAGTGCTGAGTCGTCCGTGAAACGTGAAACGTGAAACGTGAAACGTGAAACGTAATGCGTACCCCCTAACCCCTAACCCCTAACCCTTCTAACACCAACTCTCCCACCCGGTGGCTGTCGCCAGCGCCGAAGGTGATCAGCACATCGCCGGGGCGAAGCTGAGCCAGGGCCAGGGAGGCCGACGCTGCCACGGAACCGCTGTACTGCACGTTGGCGTGAAGGGCGGCGATACGCTCAACTAGTTGCTGGACGGTAGCTGCCGGGTCGCCCTGTTCGCGGGCGGCGTAGACATCGCCCACCAGCACCAGGTCGGCATCAGCACATGCTTCGGGCCACTGCGCCAGCAGAGCAGCGGTGCGGCTGTAGGTGTGGGGCTGCATGTAGGCCACAATCCGCCGGGGGCCAAACCTGGCCCGCGCCGCCGCCAGCGTGGCCCGCACCTCGGTGGGGTGGTGGCCGTAGTCGTCAATCACGGTGACGCCTGCCGCCTCGCCCTTCAACTCGAAGCGCCGCCCGGTGCCCTGGAAAGTACTGAGTCCTTCGGCCACTGCCGCCGGGTCGAGCTGGAGCAGGTTGGCTACGGCGATAACACCCAGGGCGTTGCGCACGTTATGCTCACCAGAAAGGTGCAACTGCTGCTGCCAGCGCCGCTGCATGGCGAAGGTGCGCCGGTTGTAGTGCCAGAGATCGAAACTGGTGCCATGTGGCCCACCAGCCACGCCGCTGGCGGCCCAGTCGAGCGGGGCGCGGCGGCAGGAAACCGGGTCGCTGGCCAGTTGTTCGTCAATGCCGTAGATCGTGGACTCAGGGCTACTGATGGCGGCCATGATCCCGGCATCGTCGGCGCAGAGCACCAGGTGGCGCTGTTGCGGCACGCTGGCGGCAAACTGGGCAAAGGCGGCATGATAATCGGCCTCGCTGGCATAAATGTCAGGGTGATCCCATTCCACATTCGTCACCAGGGCGATGTGGGGCCGCAGCGCCAGAAAAGTGCGATCATACTCATCGGCCTCGATTATCAGCGGGGCTGTCGGGTCGCCCCAGCGGGCGCTGGTGCCCAGGTCGGGTGCCTCCCCGCCGATCAAGAAGCCGGGGTTCAACCCGGCTCGCGTCAGCACGAGTGCCAGCATGGCGGTGGTGGTCGTTTTGCCGTGGGTGCCAGCCACTGCAATCACCGGGCGTTGCTGCGACCAGTCGCGCCAGAGGTCGGCCCGCCGCTGCACGGGCAGGCCCCGCGCCAGGCCCGCCACGATTTCGGGATGGTCGTTTTTCACTGCCGAGGTTGCCACCAGCACATCGGCCCCGGCCACATGGTCAGGCGCATGGCCCCGGAAAACAGTCGCCCCACGGGCGGTCAGGGCTGCCGTCTGCTGGTTGGCGCTCATGTCCGAGCCACTGACGTGGTGGCCCTGGTCGAGCAGTAGATTGGCGATGGCGCTCATCCCCGCGCCTGCAATGCCGATGATGTGGTAGCGCATAGCAAAGGCCTACTTTTTGGCCGGGGGTGGTGGCACCATAAAGATACGCGGCGTTTTGACCACCATCACCCAGAGCAGCACCAGGACAAACAAGGCAATCGCCCAGAGGTTAATCACATCCAGGTCAGGTATCACCCGTAGCAACTGGTTGAGCGGATTAAATAGCTCATTGCCTGCGGCTACATAGAGGCCATAAAACACCACGGCGGCGCTTGTCCAGAGTAGCGTAATCAGCCCGCCCGTGAGCGCACCCAGCGGCTTAGCCCATTTCTCGTAGCCGGCAGGTGAGGCCGAATACCAGGGAAAGCGTGAATTTACAACAATTGCAATCACCACGATTGCGATAAAAAGAAAACCTCTAACCACCGGTTCAAAACTCAGGTCGGGCGGAATAAGCGGGCCAGTCGCCGGGATTTGCTGCCAGTTGGGATTACCGGTGGCAAAGCCAACAATACGCTGCCCATTCGACCAAAAGCGGTTGATTGTGGAGGAGACAATCTCGCCGCCGCGCACCCCCACCAGATAGGCGATGATGGTGCCCAGCGCCACGGTGAGCATGGCGCGAATACCATTTTCGTAGCCGATGTAGCCCCCCAGCAGCACCAGAAACACCAGGATCACGATACCACTCACTGTGAGGGTAAAATCACCTGTATCGGGGATTTGTTGGAACACCGTGTGTGTCAGAAACGCCATGTGATGTAATAGTCCCGCCATCGCACTCACTCCTTCGCTGCCAGGCGTAGCAGCGCCCCCGCCAGGTGTTCGGCGGCATGGGGTTGGGCCAATTTGCGGCTCTGCTCCGCCATTCGTTCACGCTCGTCCCGATTTTGCAACAACCGCCGCAGGTGCATAAACAGCGGGCCTTCCGTGGGCCGCCCCTGGCCCAACATCGCTCCATCCAACACTTTCACGGCTGCCCCCCGCTGTACCAGGTAATCAGCGTTTTCATGCTGATGCACCCGGCTGCCTTCGTAGGGCACGAGCACGGCGGGCAGGCCCACCGCGGGCAGTTCGGCCATGGTGGAAGCGCCACTGCGACAGATGGTGAGGTCTGCCGCGCCAAACGCCGCCGACATCGTTTGCAGTTTCCAGTTTGCAGTTGGCAGAAGCTCATCGTTTTGGTTTGCCAACTGCGAACTGCCGCCTGCTAATTGATGATGAGTCTCCAAATACGGAAAGAGCTTGTAGCGTGCCGCCAAGCGTGGTTCCAGCCGTTCGGCAGCGGCCCGCAACCATGTCTCATCGCCTTCGCGTCCGCACACGTGGATAATCTGGGTTAGCTCCAACAACTCTGGCAACAGGGCCTCAATCGCCCGG
>JALONX010000669.1 GCA_025454695.1 Chloroflexaceae bacterium | reverse complement strand
TTACAAATTGAGCGTTATGCGTAATCTGTCTCGGCCTCACTGGCGTGCCACGCCTGCAACGGCGGCCCGCCGCGCTGGTAGGTGGCTGAGTCCAGCACGGTCAGCCAGTCGAAGTCGCTAAAACTGGCGACGTTAAGCGGGAAATAGGTCGGATTTTTCGCGCTGCCGCTGCGGGTGGGCAGCCCCGCGATTGCGGCGGTGGGCAGCCCCACCCCACCGTGGGTCGGGATAAAGCGCACCGGCCCCGGCGCGGCGGTGAGTCGCGCTTCCAGCGTGCCAGCTTCGGGCTGGCTCAGCCCATTCTCCTCGGAGAAGCCCAGACCGGTGCCGATGACGGCGTAGCGCGGGCCGAGCTGCATGGCCAGGTGCGCCCCCGCCGGCCACCATGTAATCAGGTTGGAACCGAGTTGCCATTCGGCCTGGCCCCGTTTCAAGTGGCTGTTGTGGGCAAACACCAGCAGCTTGCCCCGGCCCTGCTCCCGCTCCAGGATGTAGCTCAGATTGTCGAACATCATCACGTCGCGCACCCCCAGCCGTTCGGCATTGTCTACCGGGCGGGCCATGGCCGCATGAAAGTTGAGCACCTGGCGGGCGAGGGTGGCATAGCGCAGCGCTTCGGCATAGGCCGCCGGGCCGCTGCTGGCGACGAGGGCCGGGGCGTGGCTGCGCAGCTCGGCGATCAGCTCCTCGGTTTCAATGCGTAGCGCGTTGGCTGTCGCCGAGGCTCCCACTGAGAGCGACGGATCCATAATCGCTGCCGGGTTTTCCCAGGCTCCATCGTCGCCCAGCAGCGCTTCAATCCGTTCGCGTCGGGGCTGGCCACTGGCGGCGTGGTGGGCGCTGAGATAATCGAGCGCCACATGCAACACCTGGCGCGGGCTGGCTGGGCCGACAGAGCCACTGGGCATGTCGAAGCCGTAGAACTGAAGCGGCACCGGCTGTGAACCTTCGGCGTTGCGCTGCCGCATCCACTCCACCAGCGTGTGGTTGGCTTCCAGCTGGCCAAAGGCGTTGCCAAAACCTTGTACCCACACTTCCGCCGGGGCGAGCGTGCTGCGCCCAAGCACATGGTCATTTACCACCTGGCCACGGGGGAAGCTGCTCTCAATCGCAATCGCGCTGAAGCCGTGGGCCTCCACCAGGCGCTGGAAGAGGCGATTGCGCAGCTGCAAAATCTCCTCGCCGCCATGCAGCGCCTCGCCAAAGCCAAGCATCTCAACCTGCTCGCCAAGGCTGGCCATCACTGCGTCCACGGCGGTATTAAAAGTGGCGGGTGCAGCCAAATCACACGGCAGCGCCTCACGAGCGATCCAGTCATCAAGGGTGGTATGCATAGGAGCGGCCTCCCTGGTGATCATTGATTATACGGAACGTTGCTTTGTGGACACTGTTCCTCCATGTCATTCCGACCACAGGGAGGAATCTGCATTGCGCTGCATTGACGACCCCTCCCTGCGGTCGGGGTGACAACGTGATGAAGGTTTCGTGTTCCAAAACCTCACCACCACAATCCTATGCTATTGTAGAACATAGATGCAAGTGTTGAGGGTTGTAATGACGCGCAGCTTTGCTTGTCATACAGTAAGCGGCAAAAGTCTCTAAAGGAGCTTGAGGGTTCGACATGACGGTTGAGAGCTATCTACGCACGAGCGACCTGGCGAAAGCAGCCGGGATTAGCGTGCAGCAGGTGCGCAACTACGAGGCCAGCGGCTTTATTCCAGTGGCCGAGCGCAGCCCTAGCGGCTACCGGCGCTACACGGGGCAGCACCTGGCGGCGCTCACCACCGCCCGCCAGCTGGTGGGGGCGTATGGCATTCAGCGCACGCAGCAGATTATGCAGGCGGTGCATGAACATAGACTCGCAGCGGCACTGGCGTTGATTGATGAGCGCCATGGGGAGCTGGCCCGCACCCGCGAGCAGCTAGAACAGACGCTGGCGGCGCTACGGCTGTTGACGGTGCAACCGGCAGTACCGCGCCATGTGGACTATGCGGAAGGGCTGCGGGTGGGCGCGGCGGCGGCGCTGGTGGGCGTGCGGGTGTCGGCGCTGCGCTTCTGGGAGCAGCAGGGGCTGTTGCATCCGCGCCGCGAACGGTATAGCAATTACCGCATCTACGATGAAGGGCAGTTGCGCCGCCTGCGGATTGTGGCCTTGCTGCGGCAGGCCAACTACGACTTCGAGGCCATTCATTCCGTGCTAGATGAACTGGAGGCGGGCCAGCTTCAGCGGGCGGTTGCTGCTATCGAGGCCCGGCGCAGCGAACTGGCCCGCACCAGCTGGCGCTGCGTAGGGGCCATGGCGGCGTTACATGGCTATGTCAACGAGTTTCTGGGCGATCAGAACGTCTAACGTCGTAGTGCGGACTTTAGTCCGCGTTGTGGGCCTGAGAAAACCCATGACGCGGACTTTAGTCCGCACTACGATACTACACATGTCCCTTTGTGCCCCTTCGACAGGCTCAGAAACAGGCTTTTGTGCCTTTGTGAGAGCTTTTAAGCCTCACCGCAACGCAAATTCCTCGCTTACGATCTGCGCCCGTGGCACGCCGCGCTGCCGCAGTGCTGCCTTGAGGGTGGTTGTCATCGGGGTTGGCCCGCAAAGAAAGAAGGTCGCCACGCTAAAGGTCTCGTTGCCAAGCAGCCGGGCCAGGCCCGCGCCGGTGAGTCTACCCTCAGTGGCACTAACGTGGAGGTAGAAAGTGCAGTGGGGAAGTTGCTGGGCCAGTTGTTCAATCTCCTCTCGGTACACAGCTTCCTCCGCCGTTTTCACCGTCCAGATAAAATGAATGGGGCGCTGGTGTGCAGCTGGCGCGGCTGCCGCATGTTCCAGCAGGCTCAAAAACGGCGTTACGCCGATGCCACCCGCAATCCATACCGCCTGGCCCTTGCCATGCAAAAAGCGTTCGCCGAAGGTGCCATATGGCCCGTAGACCTTAATCTCGTCGCCGGGCACGAGGTTGGGCAGGCTGGCGGTGTAGTCGCCCAGGATTTTGGCTGAAACCCGCAGTGTGTTCAGGGCAGGCTGGCCCGAAATTGAGAAGGGATGGGCTTCCACAGCCACGCCACGGGCCGAACGGCCCACCGACAGAAACACAAACTGCCCCGGCCTGCCCTCCAGCGCCCGCTCCAGTTTAATCAGCAACTCGTTCACGTTCTGCTTGCGGGTGTTAGCCACCAAGGTGCCCTGGTACTGGCGGGCAATCCGGCGGTAGAGCACCAGGTTATAGAACCAGGCATAGCCGCCCAGGGCCGTCAGCAGGATCATGTACCAATCAACCTGGAGGACGATAGCATGCAGCCCGCCCAGCACATAGGCCAGGCCCAGGAATTTGTGGCTTTGCAGCCAGGTCTGGTAGGCCAGCCGCCACCAGATCGTCACGATGATCAGCCCGGTGAGCAGCAGCAGGCCCGCCAGTCCCAACGTGTACGAAAGGTCGCGCCCTGGCACCAGGTAGGTTGCAACCAGCGCCAGGTTGGGCAGGGCCTGAGCGACAAGGATGGCCACATGCAGCACCACAAATGTCAGGGTAATTTTGCCAATCAAGGCATGGGCGCGGTAGACCTTGTCCAGGCCGTTAAACAGCCGCTCAACCCAGCGCCAGCGGGTGGCCAGCACAAAATTGGCGCAGAAGTAAATCGTGCCCCAGAAGCCGAGGGAGGTGCCCAATTCGTAGATCGGGTCGGCCTTGTCGCCGGGCAGCAGCAGCATGCCCGCCTCAACCCGTGCGGCGACCCCCATTGCCAGATTGACCAGCGATACCACGACGATGTAGCCAGTCAGTACGTAGATGACTACCATCGCCGCGTTGTAGCCGTTCACCAATGCTTGCAGCCGACCCAAGAACGACAGTTGCTGGTTTGCTACGCTGGCCTGTTTCATTGTTCTGTTTTCCTTTTGCCACAACAATGTTTTGACATAATTGAATACTGTGTCAACGAAGTTTTCACACTTCTAGAGCAACACGCTGATGAGTTTTAAGGAATACATCGGGTAAACGCGCATGCCGTAGCCCTGAAGGGCGCGGCTCTCATGTGCGAAGCCCGCCTACGCGGGCTAT
>JALONX010000668.1 GCA_025454695.1 Chloroflexaceae bacterium | reverse complement strand
GGCCCAGCAGGTGCAGCAGAAAGTCGCCGAGGCTGAGGCGGGTGTTGGGGTGCGCTAAACCCGTGAGGATGAGGGCCTTGATAGGCATTACAAATAAAGGTGGACATCACTGGCGCAACATGCTTATGAAGATTAAAAATTACATCCGGTATAGCCCGCGCAGGTAGGCTTCGCAGCTTCAAGCCGCGCCCTTTAGGGCTACGGCGAGCAAATATACCCGTTTAATTTCTTAAAACTCATCAGCGTGTTTTGCTCATTGAGACACCGAATTCATTCGGTGGCTTGCGGAGCGAGATATTCCGGTTCCTTTTGTAAAAGCCTCTCAGGCCCTCTATTGTACTTCCGCACCACATGCGGCGCAGAAGCTGGCCACTGGCGTGCGTAGCGGCTTGCCGCACTGTTTGCATGGTGGGCCATAATACGAGAGCCGATGGTGCATGATGGCATGTTCGTTTGGCTCATTCCATCCCGCCATCTGGGCATAAGCCTCCCGAACCGGGCGAAATCGTTCATCTATAAACAAATGCCCCAGTGACAAGTTGTGCTGTTCCCGAAACTCCTTTGTCGCATCAAAGCCGCCTCGATAGAGTTTATGAATGACAGCAAATTCCGCTTCATCAAGCATCGGCACGTCCATCTTGCAGCGCCAGCAGTAGAGTATCTTCATGCGTCACCGTCCAACTGCGGCAGTTGCAGCACCTTTTCATAGACTTCAGCGACAGTAAGCTTGCATTGAATTGATCGCAATGCAAGCGTCTCAGTTGGCTCGGTAATCACCTCAATCGTCCAGAGGTTATCGGTCTGGCGCACGAAATGCTCAATCTGCACACTATCCTGAGCGATGAGCAGATATTCTTGAAACGAAGCAAGTTGCTGGTAGGCCTTAAATTTCTTCCCCCGGTCATAGCGCTCGGTCAAGGGCGACAGCACTTCGATAACCAGAGTCGGATTGGTCAGGCTATCCTCTTCCGCATCCTCAAATTGGGCCTCGCCACAGGCCACACTCACACCGGTATACACGTAACGTCTCGCCTGTGGAATGGCGATCCGCATGTCGCTGCCGAAAACGCTGCATATTCGTGAGCGCAGCTGCTGATGGAGACTACTCATTACATTAGCTGCAATCAGCGCGTGGGGCCGTGAACCGCCCGCTTGCAGCACAATGTCCCCATCCACAAACTCGTGTTTATCCGGGTCGCTCCGCTCGAACGCCAGATATTCGGCAGCGGTGTAGCGTTTCGCTAATGGTAGTGACATTGCGGTATGATGTCTCGACATGAATAAACGTACATGCCGAATCATACCAAACGTTCACGCAACAAGCAATACGTTCAATCTCATCTGCGTAAGCTTTGGATGATACAAGAGGCATGAACCACCAGCATGCACCCGGCCTTCGCGGTCACGAACTACTCGTCGCTCTGGAGAACAGAGCCGACCTGGCGAACCTGCGCCATGCTAACCTTGATGGCTGCGGTCTCACCGCGTTTCCCAACGGCGTGCTGACCTTGCCCAACCTCGCCATCCTCAGCCTCTACGACAACCAGCTGACGGAGGTTCCTGGCGAACTTGGCTGGTTGCATGGCTTACGCACGCTCAACCTGGCCCAGAACCGGCTGACGGGGCTGCCTGAGTCGCTCAGCTCCCTCGCTCAGTTGGAGATGCTTGACCTGGGGCACAACCAGCTGGCGGCACTGCCGGACACACTGGGAGCGTTGCGCAACCTGACGTTTCTTTACCTCAGCAACAACCAGCTGCGGGGCTTGCCAGCATCGCTCGCAGCCCTGTCCAGGCTCCGCTATCTGAACATTACGGACAATCGCTTTGAGACGCTGCCGGGCTGGCTTGGCCAGTTGCACGGCCTGGAGGAGTTTCGGCTCTACAACAATGGACTCACGGCGCTGCCAGAGGAAATTGGCAACCTGGCCGAGCTGGTGGAGCTGCATGCCAATAAGAATCAACTCGCCAGGCTGCCTGAGTCCATCGGCAACCTGGCGGCGCTAGTTAAACTCAATCTGCAAAACAATTGCCTCGAAGCGCTGCCGGAGTCAATCGGCAATCTGGGGGCGTTGGCCGAGCTTGATCTGCGCTTCAACCGGCTGACGGCATTGCCCGCCAGCATCACCCGGCTGCATGCGCTGGAATACCTTGACCTGCGGGCCAATGCTCTTGCCACCGTGCCGGAGAATCTGGATCAGTTGCCGAGCCTGCGCAAGCTCGATTTGCGCTGGAACCGACTCACGGGGCTGCCCCACAGTATCGAGGCGTTGATGAGCCGAGGCTGCCTCGTTTACACCTAGCCTCTACCCATCACTAGTTCTCGTCAGCATGTATTCGCCATACACCATCGCATGGGTAAAACCTAACCGGGCGTAGCAGGCAAGCGCCCCGTGGTTATCGGCCTTCACGTTGAGGCCAATCGCGCCGATGCCATCGGCCAGCAGCACCTGGCAGAGCCGGGCGGTGACCCGCGCCGCCAGGCCCCGCCCGCGCCAGGCCGGGTGGGTGGTGACGTTGCCCAGGGCCGCCACACCATATTCCGGGGCGTAGACATGCACGCCCGCCACGCTGACTAGTTCGTTCTCGTGCCAGATGCCCACGTAGCGCCCCGTTTGCAGCATGCGGCTATCGAACCAGTTGCCAGGGTAGGCCACTTTATACAACCGAACCAGTGCCGGTTCATCCGCCGTGGTTAGCAGTGCCGTGCCGCTGGTGTCGGCCTCAGCCAGGGCGGCGGGGTTGGTGAGGCCCATCTTGTGGTAGATGCCATGTGGTTCCACATGGTATGCCGCCACCAGCACCTCCACCACCTCCGGGTCGAGGTGGGCATAGACCCGTGGGGGCAGCAGCGGCAGCAGCGCCGCCAGCAACGAGCGCATGGACTCACGGGGCGGCTCGGCATTGGCCAGCAGCACCGGCACAGCAAAGGCGCTGTAGAGCAGGGCCAGTTGTTGCACCGCGCCAGCCTCAGCCCAGCCATACCAGCGGGTCTGGGGCCAGAAGAAGTCGTCTAAATCACCCAATTCATAGAGGTGGGCAAATGGATTGCGCCGGGCAAAGGCCTCGATCTCGTGTTTGTGGTGCAGGGTGGTGAGTTCTGGCATAGAAACGATGAGCGATGAGCGGTGAGCGATGAGCAAGAATTACTCGACACTCGACACTCGTCACTCGTCACTCGTCACTCCTGGTCATCTGGTCAAATACTCAGCGACTCTGCGGTGAATTGCTGCCAACTGCCAACTGGCAGCTGCAAACTGGTTGAGACAGGTCGTTCCAGCAGCACCAGGCCGGTTTCGCGCACAAAGCCGTAACTCAGGTTAATGGCGAGCATGCCCGCGTTGTTGTTCTCCATCCAGGTCACAATCTTCTGGTAGCCGTGGCGCAGGGCATAGTCAATCGTCAGCAGCTTGAGGATGCGGGCCAGGCCCTTGCCCCGGTAGGCCGGGAGGTTGCCGGTCAGTTCCTGGTAGAGCGTGTCGGGCGTCTCGTCGTTGCACTGCATGAAGCTCAGCCCCACGTAGGCGTCGCCGTCGCGCACCACAAAAAAGGCGTCAAACAGGGCCTGCGGCGATTGCACCGCAAACTCGGCAAACTCCTCACGGGTGATAAAGATTTTCTCCGGCAGCGGCACTTCACGGGTCACAGCGGCATGCAGGGCGTACACTTTGTCCAGCCAGTCGGCATCTTCGGCCATGCATTCGCGCAGGGTGCTGACGCGCAGGCCGTGTTCACTACCAAGTTTCGCCAGACGTGAGTCCAGATCCAGCGGCGGGCAGGCGGCCACATCCAGCACAAAGGGGTTGGTGCGCATGCATTCGCGGAAGCCACGACGTTCAAACACAGGCAACAACTGCTCGGCCTCTTCGGGCACCATAAGCCACATGGTGTGGGCACCCAGGGCGGCTAGCTCGGCCTGCATATGCTGAAGCAGGGCCGTGCCAATACCCCGCCGTTGCACATCGGGGCGCACCCGCACAATCGTCCAGTAGGTTCCAGGTTCAGGCAGCCAGTTGACAGAGAAGAAGTGCCCAATGCCGGCAATAGTGCCGTCGGGGAGT
>JALONX010000667.1 GCA_025454695.1 Chloroflexaceae bacterium | reverse complement strand
ATGCGTTCTATGTAACCCTTAACCCTTAACCCTTAACCCTTAACCCTTAACCCTTAACCCTTAACCCTTAACCCTTAACCCTTAACCCTTAACCCTTAACCCTTAACCCTTGATCCAATGAACCTGACCATCCTGGCCCTCGGCTCCCGTGGCGATGTGCAGCCGTTTGTGGCCCTGGGGCGGGCACTGGCCCGGCGGGGCGTGCCGCTCACCATCGCCACCACCACCGATTACGAAGCCCTGGTGCGCGGGCACGGCCTGGCCTTTGCGCCAATTGTGGGCCGCATCAGCCAGTTGATGGATGTGGAGCTGGTCTACGCCGCGCTGGATGCGGCCCGCCAGCCCCTGCCGCTGGGCTTTGCCCGCCGCTTTGTGCAACATGTGGCCGCCCTGCTGCCCGCGATTGTGGCCGATTGCCGCGCCGCTGCAGCCCAGGCCGACGGGCTGCTGGTTTCGTCGCTGGGCCTCTACCCTGGGGCGCTGCTGGCCGAGGCCATGGGCCTGCCGCTGCTGCTGGCCCATTTTCATCCCTTTAGCGCCACCGCCAGCATGCCCGACGTGTCGTTTCCAGCCCTGCCCCGCTGGCTGCCCCTGCAAGGAAGTTACAACCGGCTCACCCACAGGCTGGCCCGCCACGGTCTGTGGCAGCTGCTACGGGGGCCAATCAACCAGGTGCGCCGCGACATGCTGGGCTTGCCCACCTTAGCGCCCGTTGCCATGTGGCAATGGGTGGAACGGTTGCGCCCGCCGACGCTTTATGGCTATAGCAGCCTGCTTTTGCCCCGCCCGCCCGATTGGGACGAGCACCACACGGTCACCGGCTACTGGTTTCTTGACGATGCGCCCGGCTGGACGCCGCCCGCCGCGTTGGAAGCCTTTCTCGCCGCTGGCCCGCCGCCGGTTTATTTGAGTTTTGGCAGCATCCTGGCCGGGCGCAATCCCGACGATGTTTCCCGGCTGTTGCTGAACGCGCTGGCCGCCACCAGACAGCGTGGACTCATCAGCAGTGCCTGGGGCGATCTCGGCAATATCTCGTTGCCGCCCACCGTGCTACGGGTCGAGTCGCTGCCGCATGCCTGGCTCTTCCGCCGCGTCAGCGCAGTGGTGACCCACGGTGGCGCGGGGACGGTGGCGGCCGCGCTGCGAGCGGGCCTGCCGCTGGTGGTGGTGCCCTTCTTTGGCGACCAGCGGCTGTGGGGTGAACGGGTGTCAGCCCTCGGCTTTGGCCCGCTGCCCATCAGTCGGGCCGAACTTAGCGCAGAGCGGCTAGCGGCAGCCCTGAACCAGGCCCTGCACGACCGGGGCATGCGGGCCAGGGCACAGGCTCTTGGCGCACAACTGACAGCCGAAAACGGTGCAGAGCGGGCGGCGGAGGTGGTGCAAGGGTGGCTCGCGCATGGGTAGCATCTGATGGCTCACGCAAAGTCGCAAAGCCATTTTTGCCACAGAGACACAGAGAACACAGAGAAGAGGAAATGCCACTCCTCCGCGTCCCCTTCGGCAAGCCCTTCGACAAGCTCAGGGGAGCCTTAGGGCAGGCGAATTGACGATTGACGATTGACGATCGACGATTGGAAATGGTTCTCGGTTCTCGGTTCTCGGTTCTTGGTTCTCGGTTCTTGGTTCTCGGTTCTCGGTTCTTGATTTCACCCTTTGGCCACTGTCGTCGTTACACCGCCCTGCTATACTGGTGCCACACAACAGCATCAACCGAAGGAACAGGCATGCATCTACCAATTACGATTGCTGGCATGGGCCACTATCTGCCGTCGCAGGTGGTGGGCAATGCCGAACTGGAATCTCGTCTTGAGTTGCCGCCCGGCTGGATCGAGCGGGTGAGTGGTGTGCGCGAGCGGCGCTATGCCGACGGCGAAAGCAGCGTAAGCATGGCGGCGGAGGCAGCCCGGCGGGCGCTGGCGGCGGCCAGGCTCAGTCTCGACGCGGTGGACGCCATCATCGGTGCCTCAGCCGCGCCCCACCAGGCTATTCCATGCACTGCGGCCCTGGTGCAACGCGAGCTTGGCGCACCGGAGGGCCGCAGTTTCTGCTACGACATCAATGCTACATGTACGAGCTTTCTGGTGGCGCTGCACAATGCCAGTGCCCTGATTGCCACTGGTGCCGCCAGCACGGTGCTGATCTTCAGCAGCGAGCTGTCGCACTACTCGCTGAACTGGCGCGAGCCAACCAGCGCGGTGCTGTTTGGTGATGCGGCGGCGGCGGCGGTGGTGACGCGCGCAACCGCCGGGGCCAGCGGGGCGTTGTGGCAGGCCCGTTTCGCCACCCACAGCAGCGGCGCAGATCACACCAGGGTGCTGGGCGGCGGCACCGGCCACCACCCCAACGCCCCCCGCACCACGCCGGAGATGAACACTTTTCACATGGATGGCCGGGCTGTGTTTAAGCAGGCCGCCCGCCTGCTGCCCCCATTTGTAGATAACTTTTTCGCCTCACTGGGCTGGGATCGGCGCGAGGTGCTGGTGATTCCGCACCAGGCCAGCCGCCACGGCCTGGAACTGCTCACCGAGCGGCTGGGCTTCCGCGCCGAGCAGCTGGTGATCAACCTGCCGACGCGGGGCAACTGCATCGCCGCCTCCATTCCGCTGGCGCTGAGCGAAGCGGTGGAAAGCGGCCTGGTGCGGCGTGGCCAGCGCCTGCTGCTCATCGGCACCGGCGCTGGCCTCACCATCGGTGCCATCGCCCTCACGTGGTGAGCCAGGTTTTGCCACAGAGGTCACAGAGATCACAGAGTGATTCCGTGCGAACTGCGAACTGCGAACTGTGAATCGCCAACTGTCAACTGCCAACTGCCAACTGCCAGCAGCCCTCATCACCGGCGGCGGCACCGGCATTGGGCGGGGAATGGCGCTGGCGCTGGCCCGGCGCGGCTTCCGTGTGGCGCTGGTGGGCCGCCGAGCCGGGCCGCTGGCGGCGGTTGCGGGCGAGGTTGAGGCGTTGGGCGGGCAGGCCCTGGCCCTCCCCGCCGATCTGACCGAAGCGGGGGTGCTGCCAGCGTTGCTGGAACAGGCCGAGGCCGGGCTGGGGCCGCTCGATCTGCTGGTGCATAATGCCGGTGTGCTGGCTGGTGGCCCGCTGGACTCACACACAGCCCAGGGGCTGGCCGGGGCGCTGGCCCTCAACCTAGCCGTGCCGCTGGAACTGACCCGGCTGGCCCTGCCGCAGTTGCGGGCGCGGCGGGGCATGCTGCTGCTGGTGGGCAGCATGGCCAGCACCATGGCGCTGCCCTATGCCAGCCTCTACAGCGCCACCAAAGCTGGCTTGCACGGCTTTGGCCAGAGTCTGCGCCACGAGTTGGCCCCCCACGGTGTGCGGGTGGTGCTGGCCTACCCGCCCGGCACAGCCACGGCGATGACGGCAGGTATGGCGGCTGCCAGTGGTTCTGCCGCGAGCTGGCTCTACCGGCTGCGCTGCCCCGAGGCGGTGGGCGAACGGATTGTGCAGCGCATGCTGGCGGGGCAGAACGACATCCGCTGGTGGAACGGCGAGGGCTGGCTGGCCACCATGCACCAGCTTGCGCCGGGCCTGGTGCAGCGGCTCCTGCGGGGCCAGGCTACCCGCTTCGCCCGCATGTTTGGCGAGAAGTAGCGACGAGTTACGAGTTATGTATTCACCGCTGAGGACGCCGAGGACGCCGAGATTAATAATGCGAACGGAGCACGCAGCACGTTTCACGTTTCATTGTTAAATCACCATGTTGATACGCTTACTCACCCTGCTCTACGGCCTTGACCGCCTGCTCAAACTGGCGGCGGTGGCCCACTTTTTCCGCCAGCCCGCCCTGCTGCCCCCAGCCACATGGCCCAGCCTGAGCCTCATCCAGCCCGTTTCCCGCAGCCGCCACGACCTGCGCCGCACCCTCGGCTCGCGCATGGCGCTGCGCTACCCCGGCCCCATGCAGCAGCTGCTGGTGTGCGATGATGCCGACAGCGAGACGCAGCAGCTGTGCCACGAGTTGATGGCAGCCCATCCCCAGGCCAGCGTGAGTCTGCTCACCGTTGCGCCGGATGGCGGCGCGATTGCCTCCAAGCTGGCCAAAATGCA
>JALONX010000666.1 GCA_025454695.1 Chloroflexaceae bacterium | reverse complement strand
GACTCTACCGCAGAGGACGCGGAGGACGCGGAGTTTTTACTCACTGCCGAGGCCGCCGAGTCAGCCGAGATGTTGTTATTCACCGCCGAGAACGCAGCGGGTGAAAGAGAAGGAGGAGACGTGATGGTTGACTCAGCTTTGCTTATCTGACTCCGGTCTCCCGTCTCCGGTCTCCGGTCAGTTAAATGCTCTGCGCCTCCGCTGCTCTGCGCCTCTGCGTTTGCCTCCGGCGAATCTGCAATCCCAAGCAGGGCTGCCAGGGCCACGTCGAGGTTGCCGAGGGTGGCGCTGAGGCCCCAGGTGCGCAGGTTCGTTTGCCATGTGCGCAGGCGGGCCAGGGCCAGTTCCAGCTGCACTCCCCGTTTGCTGCCCAACAGTTCGTGCCACTCATCCACCACCACCAGCCGCAGCTCGCGAAACAGGCTTGCCGCGTCGGTGCGGGCCAGCAGCAGCGAAAGGCTTTCGGGCGTGGTGATGAGGGCGCTGGGCAAGCGCTGCCGTTGCCGGGCGCGCACGCTGCTGGCGGTGTCGCCAGTGCGGGTTTCCAGCGTCCAGCCGGGGGCCAGCGCCGCCAGCGGTTCGCGCAGGGCCGTTTCGGTGTCGGCGGCCAGCGCCCGCAGCGGCGTGAGCCAGAGCACGCGGAGAGGTGGAGCATTGAGCGTTGAGAAGTGAGAAGTGAGAATTTTACCTTTGCTCGATTCGTTGTGTGTTGTTACAGGCTGCTTTCTCCATTCTCCATTCTCCATTCTCCATTCGAGTAGTGGCCCCAGCCATGCGGCATAGGTTTTGCCGGTGCCGGTGGCGGCGTGAATAAGTCCACTTTCACCGCGAAGGTAGGCCTGCCACACCTGGCGCTGAAACGGGAACGGCTGCCAGCCCTGGGTGGCAAACCAGGCTTCGGCGGGGCTGAGGGCTTCGGATTGAGTATCGGAGTTGGCCGTCATGGAGCTAGGTTATTGGAGATTGGTGATTTGAACAACATGGTGTGTGTATGCATGCATTGTACCAGCGTTACAGCCAGGTTATCGTTTGGTAATGGGCGGTCGGTATACTGACTGCCAATCTGTAATCTACAATCTCCAGTCTGCAAGCGAACACGGAGACCCACACCAATGCCCTTCTACATTGCCGGCCCCGCTTTATTGCCCATGCGCTGCTGGTGCCGCTGTGGGGCCTGGCCGCATTTGGCCTGGCGCGGCAGGCCGGGCTACGCTGGGCGCGGCTGCCGCTGGTCTGGTGGGCGTTTCTCGGGTATACCGTGGCTTTGGTGGTAGTTGGGCTGTATCAGGAGGCGTTGCTGTTTGAGCCGATTGCGGTAGCCAAAGATGGCGTGTTGAGCTACCAGAATGGCAGTCGCGTCACCCCACCGCTGGCCGGGGCCTTCACCACGGTGCTGCTGCTGCTGGTGTGCATCCCCATCGGGCTGAAACTCACGTCGTTCTGGCTGCCAGCGGCCATGCTCTTCACCCTGCTCGCCGCCGGTGGACTCACGCGGCTGCTGGGGTCGGCGGCGATCAACCTGGCCGAGGTGGTGCTAGCCCTGGCGCTGCTGGTGACGGCGCTGCGGGCGCGGGGGAGCATGTTTGCACCGGCACTGCTGCCGCTACGAGATCAGGAATTGCGAGTTGAGAATGAAGAATTGAGAAGTTGAAGTCAAGAGAACCGTTCGGTGCGAGTAACACCATCCTGCGTGGACAAAAAATTGGCGATTGAGCTGTCGGCAGCCCAATCGCCAATCGCCAATTGCCAATCCCTGGTTTCTAATAAAGAAACATCGGCTTGCCCAGCAGGTGCGAAACGCGGGGCTTGTAGGTCTCCACGTCGTAGAGTTCGGGCACGTCCACCCGCTTCAAGCCCTGGGTGCATGTATCCACCGGCACGGTGGTGTAAACGCCGTTCTGCAGCGCCACCATCTGGCCGGTGTGGCCCCGTTCCAGCTGCTGCACCGCCAGGTAGCCGTAGGACGAAGCCACCATGCGGTCAAGCGAGTCGGGCGCACCGGCCCGCATCAGGTAGGCCAGTTGCTGGTTCACCACGTCAATCTTGGTCAGCCTGGTGATGGCCTCGCCCACAATGGTGCCAATGCCGCCGAGCTTCTTATGGCCGTAGGCGTCTTCCTGGCCATATTCCACTATTTGCCCGCCAAGCATGCTGGCCCCTTCCGAGACGACCACCACGGCGTAGTTGCTGGGGTTGCGGCGGCGGTCATCGGCAATAAACTTGGCTAGCTTCTCAATGTCAAAGGGTACTTCGCTGATCAAGGCGCGATCTACATCGGCGAGGTAGGCCGAAATAAGCGCCGTTTCGCCACTGTTGCGCCCAAATAGCTCTACCACCGCCACACGTTCGTGGCTACCGGCGGGGGTGCGCAGCGCATTGATAAATTCCACACTACGGGTGACAGCGGTGCTGAAGCCGATGCAGTAGTCGGTGCCGAAAACGTCGTTATCCATCGTCTTGGGCACGGCCACCACACGGAATCCCTCCTGGTGCAGGCGCACGGCGTAGGAAAGGGTGTCGTCGCCACCGATGGGCACCAGGGCATTGATCTTCAAATGTTCCAGCACCTTGAGGACATGGGGCGTGCAGTCTACCGTTTTTTTGTCGCCAAACTGGTAGCTACCGGCCAGGAAGTCGGGCAAATCCTTCTGGCGCACCTTCTGCGGGTTGGTGCGCGAGGTGTGCAGGTGGGTGCCACCATAGCGGTCAATCGTGCGGACAGACTGAGGCGTGAGCGGCTGCACCCACTCGTTCAAGCTTTCCTTGTCCGCATCAATGTTGTAGTTCAGCAGCCCACCCCAACCCTTACGAATACCCACTACTTCCCAACCGTTTTCGGCGGCTCGGTTCACCACGGCCTTAATGCAAGGGTTCAGGCCGGGCACGTCACCGCCACCCGTCAAAATACCAATACGCATAGTTACTCCTTCCCAATCCAATTTCAGCTACAGGCAATCACGACACGCGGACGGGCCGCGCAGCATGATCGCCGTTGAACGTTTCCGGTGTGTGTCATATCATACCAGAAGCATGCCATGTATGCCCACTGCTACCGATACAGCATAAGGCTTGTTGTCAGCCTCAATGTACGCACGCGATGCAGATTGATTGGCACACATCTGCTCGGCGAACGCTGCATGGGCAGCGGTGAAACGGCCTTAGCGCCCGCAGGCGGCGCATTCTTTCAGCCATTCCACCCGGTGGCGTAGCAGCCGCAACGACGAGTCGAGCTCGTCGAGCAGCCAGTCTACCGAATGGGCGTCGAAGGCGGGTTTAACCTGAGCTGTTTCCTGGGCCAGCGACTCAACTGCGGCACGTAGGGCCGTCCAGTCCTCAAGCCATTGGGTCAGGTCTGGTTCACGTTGGAAGCGAGTGGGGGCAGAACGGGTGTGGAGAAGAGTTTCGCTCATCATTGCGCTGATCCTTTCTCTCGCCGGGGTAGCAACGGCGTCCTTTGCCGTTGCCCGTTCGTTGTGCTACAGCGTGTGTATGCAGTTCATAGTGCAACATCCAGGGAAGGCACCCATGCCGCTTGTGTTACATGTGCGCGTGGTGTGCAAGGGTGAAACCTATGAACCGATGGTATTTCTCCCCATTGTACCGTTTTTACCCGCCTGATACTGTTGCATTCGGGCTACGCACTATGAAAAATCCTTACCTTCTTTGTTAAGCCACAGAGAATACAAAGGCTGTGGATTCCAGATCGCAGATTGCAGATTGACAGAACCGCCAGGGAAATAGAAGGAAATGAGGGCAATGGTTCTGAGCGTCCAGTTGCTATGTCCTTTATTTCCCTGATTTCCCTGTGTGATACGCATTACGGATTACGTTTCACGTTTCACGCAGTACTTCTTCGTGCCTTTGTGAGAAGCTGTCTGTTTACTGCCGCCCGGCCAGCATCCCGGCGATGGGCCGTAGACTCAGCCACCATTGGTCAAGGGGGCGGGTGAGATCGGCGTCTATCAGCCGGGGAAACTCAGCCAGGTTGGTGAACTGGACATGGCCATGTTGCAGGCCAATACAGGCACTCTCTGGCTCGGGCTTGCCCGCCTGATTTTCAAGAAACGTGACGCAGCGGGCCGCCAGCCGTGTGGCTTGCACCCGGTCGAAGGGCGAAGGGTCGCCGCCCTGCTGAATGTGGCCCAGAATGGCCTGGCGCACTTCAAACAGGTCGTGGCCCTCCTCCTCAAACAAACGGCTGATGAAATCGGTGGTGTAGACGGGGTTGGCGTTCTCGTTGCGGATCATCAGGCTCAGCCGCTTGCCCTGCCGGAAACCTTCGTTCATCACCTCAACATCGGCCTGCAGCTCAGCCAGCGTCACGCCCTCTTCTGGCAGGTAGACTCGCTCGGCCCCGCTGGCCAGGCCCGCCAGCAGCGCCAGGTAGCCACAGTGGCGACCCATCACCTCCACCACGAAGCAGCGCCCCGATGCCACTGCCGACTGTTTGATTTTATCCACCGCCTGCACAATATTGTTGAGGGCCGTGTCGGCACCGATGCTCAGTTCCGTGCCAGGCAAGTTGTTGTTGATAGTGGCAGGCAGACAGATGATTGGGATATTGAAGGCGGGCACGTGGTGGCGCTGGCTGTGCAGCATGTGGGTCGCCTGGTAGCCCGCCCAGCCGCCAATCACCAGCAGGCCCTGGATCTGATACTGCTCCAATGTGCGGGCCACGGCTTCCAGCTGAGCCTCGTTGGGGATTTTGCGGCTGGTGCCAAGTTCGGCCCCGCCCTCGGTGGCCCAGCCAGTCACACTCATCCAGTCCATGTGCTGAATATAATCGCCTGTGCCTGCGATGAGGCCGCGGAAGCCGCGCCGCACGCCAAACACCGCATGGCCCCGGTCGGTGGCCAGCCGCACGGCTCCGCGCACCGCCGTGTTCATGCCGGGCGCGGGGGCACCGGCGTTTAGCACAGCCAAACGCAAGCGGGGCTGGCCCGGCGCTGGTGGGCGCGGGAAAATCTGGCTCAGCGTGTTAAAGGTGTGGTAGGCTTCGGCAAAACTGCCACCCCGCAGCTGCATGGCACGGGCGTAGTCGTGGTTGTTAATGGCTGTGGCTACTGCGCGGGTATCCTGTACACAGCGCATCAGCGGCGCACGGGTGATACGGTTCTCGCGGATGCCGATGAGCTGCGGTTCGCTTGCCGGGCTGGTCTGGAGCAGTTCCATCACCGCGTGGTAGCCCAGCA
>JALONX010000045.1 GCA_025454695.1 Chloroflexaceae bacterium | reverse complement strand
TAAACGGGTATATTTGCTCGCCGTAGCCCTAAAGGGCGCGGCTTGAAGCTGCGAAGCCCACCTGCGCGGGCTATACCGGATTTAATTTTTAATCTTCATCATTCGGTGGCTGAGGGAATGAGAAATGCAAAAAGACTTCGTTGTCAGAGTAATCACGGATTACGCATTACGGATTAGGCAGTATTCCCTTTGTGTCCTTTGTGGCGAACACACTGCTCAGGCTGCCGACCGATGCACCAGCGGTCTTCCGTCCTTCCGCCAGAGCGCCCGAACGATAACCATGTGGCTGAGGAGCAGGATCGGCACGCCAAACAGCGCCACCGGTGCCAGCAGGGCCGGGAGCTGCATGCTGATGACAAACGGCACCACCACCGTCAGCCCCAAGCGCAGTGCATGCAGCAGATCAAGCAACCCGATCACATTCCAGGCCAGCAGGAGCCAGCGCGAAGGCAGGCCACGCCGTGCCGCTAGCGCCAGCGGCAGCGCCAGGAGGCCAACCAGCACATCGCCCAGGCCAACCTCCCAGCCAGCGCTTGCAGGCAACAGCCCCTGCTGCGACAGCAGAACGATGGTAGCTCCAATAGGCACCCGCATGGCGTGCAGGCCAAGTAGGGTAGCCAGCGGCAGCGCCGCAATCACCCGCCGGTGAGGTGCAACTCCCCACAGGGCCAGGCTGGCCAGCAGCGGAACAGCCACACCCACCGGCAGGGCAACGCGCACGTTTGGGGCGAGCCAGGGCTGCTGAAACAGCGGACTGGCGGCCAGCCCGATGGCGGCCACGAACCAGGCCAGAACCAGCCAGCGCAACCCCCGTGCCCAGCGGGCCGCCGGGGCATCGCCAGCGAGCGACCCGGCG
Organism: Chloroflexaceae bacterium; assembly: GCA_025454695.1. Classification (GTDB taxonomy): domain Bacteria; phylum Chloroflexota; class Chloroflexia; order Chloroflexales; family Chloroflexaceae; genus JALONX01. The sequence continues at coordinate 13,734 of JALONX010000045.1, read as the reverse complement.
GCTGCCCCCAACAGCCGCCAGACGAGCGCCCCAATCACCAGGTTCATCCCCACCAGAGCCAGAAAGTAGCCAGTGTGCATGGGTTCCTCCACTCGATATGTGTAGCTACACCTATAGCGCCACACCAGACCCCGGCGGCCCGAGGCTGGCGTGAAACGGTCTGTGGGTTATGGTTCTGGTGCTAGCGCCGCAGCCAGGCGGCATGCATCAAACAGGGCTGTGCTGCTTGTGGCACCGAGCGCCGCCGTGAAGGCCGCCTGCGCTTCCTGCCAGCGCGGCAACACGGCCAGCAGCACGGCTCGCCCGGCCTCGGTGATGGCCGCCACACGAGTGCGCTGGTCGCGGCCTGGCGCAATGGCCACATAGCCCTGCCCCACCAGCACCCGCAGGTTGCGGGTCAACGTTGTGCGGTCAAGCCCCAGCTGGTCGGCCAGGACCTGAATCTGCTGCGGGCCAGCCAGCATCAGCACCACCAGCAGTGGGCACTGGGCGGCGGTGAGTCCACTTTCTGCCATGTAGTAGTTGTAGAAGGTGGTTGCTGCCCGGGCTGCCTGGCGCAGATTATTGCAGCGGCAGCTGGTTGCAATCTCGAACAGAAGGCGCTGTTGGGCTTCATCAGGCTGATGTATCATAGATACGAGTATATACACATATCTTCACCCATGCAAGAGGGGTTAGCTGGTGCATTATCTGTGCATATACACGTATCTTTGAGAACGCGGGAGTTTTATTCACCGCCGAGCACGCAAAGGGTTTTGATGTCTTTTCGTACTCGGCGCGCTCGGCGGTGAAAAGCACTCTCGACTCACTCCAGCGGGAGCACCCACGAGGCCTGGGGTGGGAACAGCACTTCCAGCAGTGCCCGCACCTCGTCATCGGCCCAGACATCAGGAAACATGTGGCGCAGTTCATCCAGGCTGCGGTGGCCAAACAGCAGTTGCAGAAAAACCAGCGGTGGGAAGCCTGCCTGGCCCCGTGCGCCCCAGTTGTGATCGACGCGCCACGGCTCAGCCCCGGTGAGTCTGCCGTTGTCCCAGGTCAGCTTCAGGCCGCCCCGGTAGAAGTCACAGCGCAGCTCGCCGCTGTAGCCGCTCAGGGCTGATTCGGCCAGGCGCTTTTCCAGGGCCGGGCCGATGTGGCGCAGAAAGCCGGGCAGGTTGTCCACCCGTACATACCAGGCGTAGGGCGGGAAGCGGCGCGGGGCCAGGTGGTCGCCCAGCACATGGTAGGCCGGGTGGTCGCGCCCCAGCACAAAGGCTACCCGGTTCGCATCGGGAGCAGTGACGCGAGATTTCGGCCAGGTGACAGCCTTTTCGCGCAGTGCCCGCAGCACCCCCGGCAGCACCGCCGAAAGCGGCGTGCCCACCGCCGTGCCAATAGCGTGAACCGCTAGCGCTTCACCGTCCAGCACGCGCTTGGTGAGCAGGTAGCCCGCTGCTGTTCCAGTGCTGTCTACAATCATCCACGGCAGGTAGCCATCATCAGATAGGGGCCGTTCTTCACCCAATTGCCAGCGCCAGTAGTCGGCGCTGACACGGGTCGAGACAACCGTGGGTCGGCTGCGATCGCGCTCGTAGAGCTGCACCAGGGCGGGAAGGTCGGACTCATGGGCCTGACGGAGGCTGTAGGCTTCGTGTGCGCCCTCGGCCAGGGCCGGGATGCTTACAAAATAGACGCCCCGGTTGCCGCCTAGATCGAGGGCAAATTCGTAGCCGAACTGGCGGTAGTAGTAGGGAATGCCGGTGATGGCTTGCACCATGTGGCCTTTGGCGGCGCTGCGGGCGTGAATCAGCTCGAAAATAGCCCGGATCAGGCCACGCTCGCGGTAGTCGGGGTGGCTGGCCACAATTTCGGGGCGACCCACACCAAAGGGAATGCCGCAGTAATCCCATTCCTGGCTCAGCAGGCAGGTGGCAGCCACCACCGTGCCCTGGTCAATATCTTCCACCAGCGCAAAATCGCCCGGCGTGATCAGCGGGTGCTGGCCGCCCATCATGTCGCGCGTCCAGGCCATCACGCCGGGGTTGGGCGCATCGTCGGCGCTGCGCCGAAAGACATGGCCATACAATGCACAGATGCGATCCACATCGTTGCTGGTGGCCCAGCGCAACACCAGGCCACTGCCAAGGGCGCGGCGATAGGCGGGGTCTGCAAGCGGTAATGGACTCATAGGCGGGGCCTCCTTATGGTTGCTCACACAAAGGCACAAAGGCACAAAGGACTTTCATCTGCATGCCGCTGGCGATTCTTTGTGAACTTTGCGGTTTGTGAACGGGTTTACGTCCTAAAAGTAGTCGTCGCGGGTGCTGCCATCATGCCTGCCGTTCCGCATGCAACAATGCTTGAAAGCGGCGGCTGGAGCCGCACGGGCATGGATCGTTGCGGCCCAACTTTTCGAGCAGTTCTTTATCGCCGTGGACGAACCGCACGCCACGCTTGACATGGGTTTCGGAAGGGTAACCCTTGCGGCGTTTGCTCATCGGTTCAAAAGCGATGAACCTCGTCGTTGTGAAGATATTTTGCCATACGACACCTCCGTGTTGCTTTCGCCAAGATAATTTTTCTCGCGCAAAGGCGCAAAGACGCAAAGACCCTCTGATGCGTGTTGCAATTGCGACTCTTCGCGGGCTTTGCGCCTTTGCGCGAGCTTCTAAAATACGGTTGTTAGCGCGGCAGGCGATTGTTGCGCTTAATGGCGCGGGCGATTTCTTTGCCCCGTTTGCGTTCGTGGCGGCGGCGCTCCTGGGCTAGGCTGGTTCTGTCGTTGCGCCAGTTGTCCCGTTCATCTTCCCCTACATCAGCGGCTGTGTCCAGCTCCTCAAGTTCGTACAGTTCGTCCAGGTTGTGCATGTCGCGCACAATCAGATTAACTCGCGGCATCGCGAAAGGCTCCTTAATTGCATTTACGATTTTGGATTTTGGATTTTAGATTGCCGGGCACCACATTGGTGTGCGTCATTTGCTATCAATAAACCCAAAATAGTTAGCTTGTAAATGCACGATGATGGGGAGCACGACGATGTCGCCGTGCCCCAGTTATGGTTGATTGTGGATTGCAAATTTTCCGATTGCAGCTCGTTTGTCAGCAGTGGACACCGAAGAGAGTGCAAGATATGCAGTCATAAGGTTGCTCCTTTCGTATGGTAGATTGCAGATTGACCATTGTAGATTGTAGATTGACGAGAGCCTAACATTACGCATTACGCATTACGCATTACGCAGTGGCTTCGGTCTCCCGTCTCCCGCCTGCCCTGATGCAGCGAAGGGTCTCCGGTCAATCTCACAACTCTGCCAGCAGTTTGACGTAGCTTTCATACCGTTCGGCGCTGATCTCGCCCCGCTCCACGGCGGCCCGCACACCGCACTCTGGTTCGTGGGTGTGGGTGCAACTGGCGAAGTAACATGCGTCGAGAACGGGGCGGAATTCGCGGTAGCACCAGGCCAGTTCCTCGGCGGGAAAGCGCCAGAGGCCGATCTCGCGGATGCCCGGGGTGTCGGCCACGTAGCCGCCACCGGGCAGGGAAAGCGGGTGCAGTTCGGCCACCGTGGTGGTGTGGCGACCTTTGTTCAGGGTGGCGCTCACGTCGCCAGTGGCCAGGCTCAGGCCCGGCTGCACCGCATTGAGCAGGCTACTTTTGCCCACGCCCGATTTGCCGGTGACGACGCTGATGCGCCCGGCCAGGTGGTCGCGCAGGCTGGCAATGCCCGCGCCGGTTTTGGGGCTGGTGTAGATCACCTCGTAGCCGATGCGTTCGTAAGCGGCGAACATGGCGTGGGCCTGGTCATCGCCCACTAGGTCGGTTTTGTTGGCCACGATGAGGGTGGGCAGGTTGCTCAGCTCCACAATCGCCAGGTAGCGGTCGAGCATGCGCGGCGTGAAGGGCGGGTTGGCGCACGCAAACACCAGCAGCACCTGGTCAACATTGGCCACCAGCACATCTTCCTTCCACAGGCCCCGCGAACCGGCAGCCCGCCGTGACAGACGGGTGCGGCGGGGCGACACGGCTTCAATCGCACCCTCGCGGGGCGAAACCCGTGTCACCTCCACCTCATCACCGATCACGGCAATGTCGGACGATTGGCGTTCTTTCTTGAGCCGCCCACGCAGCTTACATTCGAGTACGCCAGCTTCGGTTTGTACCCAGAAAAAGCCGCTCTGGGCCCGTAACACAGTGCCACGCATAGCTAGCCTTCACCTTTGCAGGGGGTACACGGATTGATGGTTAGTTCCACATGTATCTGCTCCTTCGCGCTCAGGCGCGACCTTGTTTCCGCTAAAGTTTGCGCCAGGGTGTGGCGCGCACGGTTCCACAATTGGCTGAGACCGCTGCGGTGGAAGAGCCGGGCGACGCGGCTGGGTGAATCGGGCTGCTCGGGCAGTTGCGATCCGTCGCGTTCCAGAATAATCAAGGCGGTTCTCCGTTCCGTTGGGCCAGGGCCGCTGCTGAAATCGGGCAGGTGGCAGCATTCCTGGGGCCTGCCCATTGCATCAGTGCATGGGCGTTCATTGTTCTACCAATGGGTATGCCAGCGATGGAAGCCACACGGCGGGCGAAGCAGACACAGAAGAGCCGTGGGCGTTGCACGCCGCCACGGCCTGGGAAAAGAAAAAGCCGTGAGCGTGCTGAAGATTCGCCCACGGCCTGGAAGTTCAGATACTGGAGAAGAGAGTCAGTGCTGAAGCTCCTGGAGGGTGGGCAGAACCGTACCGTCGAAGCCAGCAGCTTCGCGGCGAAGTTCCATTTGTACGATGGTCAAAATCATCGGTACCACCTTTCCAGACTACATACGAACATCGCGTCCGTTCTGGCGCTAGCATAACACGCCGAAGTGCCCCATGTCAACCCCTGCGGCTCAGACTTTTGGCGGAGACTTTGTACAGTTGGCAGTTGGCAGTTGGCAGCTGACAACCATCCGTCTCCACACTGCAAACTGGCAACTGCCAACTGAACCTCACACCGTCTGCTCGTTGTGCAGCTGTTCCACCAGGAATTCGCGGCAGGCTCGGGCCGCTGGCGATGCCACCCGTTGCCCGCACCAGACCAGGCCGAGTGAGCGGGTGAGCTGCTGATCACTGACATGGAGCGCCACTAGCCCTGCTACATCCTGCATGGCGAGTTGGGGCATGAGGGCAATGCCAACGCCCGCTTCCACCACCCGTAGCAGCGTGTCCATCTCGCCGCCGTCGAGCACCACGCGGGGTGTGAAGCCAGCTTGCTGGCAGGCCTCCATGGTGGCGTCGCGCAGTTCATAGTTCTCCGGCGACATAACCCAGGCTTCCTGCTGTAAATCGGCCAGGGCGACATGGCCTTTGTCGGCGAGCCGATGGTTTTTCCACACTGCAACGACCAGTTCCTCGGTGAGAATAGGCACCATCGTCAGGTCGGGGTCATCCACCGGCAGGGTGACAACGGCAATATCTACCATACCCGTGTCGAGCAGCTCTAACAAGGTCTGCACGCCAGATTCACGCAGGCGCAATTCGATGCCGGGGTAGCGCTGGTTGAACTGGGCCAACGCTTTTGGCAGCAGCTTGGTGCCCACGGTGGGGGTGGTGCCAAGGGAAACGCGGCCCCGTCGCAACCCGACGCGCTCGGCCATTTCGGCGCGGGCGGCCTCGACCTGGGCCAGCACGGCCCGTGCGTGGGGCAGCAGCGCCTCGCCCGACTCGGTGAGGCGGACGTTGCGGCCCACCCGGTCGAAGAGTGACACGCCAAGTTCGTGTTCTAGCTGGCTGATCTGTTTGCTGAGGGCGGGCTGGGCGATATGTAGTTCTGCTGCGGCGCGGGTGACGTGGGAGAGGCGCGCAACCGCCTCGAAATAGCGCAGGTGGCGAAGTTCCATAAATTGCTTTCTTTTCCTCACAAGGGGCTGCATAAAACAGCCGCCAACATAATTTTGTGTCTCGCAGAGCGGTGCCGGTAGCGAGGAAAGGACGGGGGATGGTGCAACGTCCTTTCTAGAAGCACGCGCTGTACTGCGTTGACGATAATGGAATTGGATTTGTGCAAAGTATAACAAATATACCATGGTTTGGTTGCAATTAGATGCTATAATAGAGCCAATTTACTGTTATTCTTCATCAACACGGCTCACCTGAGGTTTCTATGCGCTTTGTACCCCGCCTGTGGCTCTGCGTCGTGATGCTGGCCATGCTGTTGCCAGCTGCCCAACCCGCTGCCGCCCAGACTACCTCCGCCGGTTTTCGCTACTTCCCGGAAACGGGCCACAATGTTGGCCTGCGTATGCTCCAGTTTTATGACGCCAACGGCGGCCTGGACATTTTTGGCCTGCCGCTGACCGAGGTGCTGGTGGATGAAACCGGCCTGGCCGTGCAATATTTTGAACGGGCCAGGTTTGAAATTCACCCCGACAAGATTGGCAACTACCGGGTGCAGCTGTCGCTGGCGGGCACCATCACCAGTGGGGCACGCGAAGACGGCCCCTTTGCATGGTTGAGCGCCTCGCCCGACCCGCAACGGAGCTTCTTTCCCGAGTCGGGCCACACGCTGGGCGGGGCCTTCCGCTGGTTCTGGCAGTCGCGGGGCGGTTTGCCCGTGTTTGGCTTCCCCATCTCGGAAGAGTTTTTTGAAATCAACCCGATTGATGGGCAGTCCTACCTGGTGCAATATTTTCAGCGGGCCAGGTTTGAATATCACCCCGATAAGCAGGGCACGCCTTACGAGGTGCAGCTGGGCCTGCTAGGGCGGCAGCTGCTGGAACGTAGCCCGCTAGCCCAGGCGGCCACCGCCCGCGCCCCCCGTGTGATGCTACTGGGCAGTGCCACCACCGGCTTCGCCGCTTCGGCGGAAGAGCGCGAACACAACATTGCCCGCGCCGTGGCCATGCTCGATGGCCTGGTGGTGCAGCCCAACACGGAGTTTTCGTTTAACGCCGTGGGCGACTTTACCGAGGCAAATGGCTTTGTGGAGGGCTACGCCATTGTGGGCGACCGTTTGGAGCGGGTGGTGGGCGGCGGGTTGTGCCAGGTTTCCACCACGCTGTTTCGGGCCGTTTCCAATGCCGGCCTGCGGGTGACACAGCGCTTCGGCCATAGCCACATCATCTACTTCTACGAAAACACGCTCGGCTTTGACGCCACCGTGTTCGATCCAGTGGTGGACTTCCGCTGGTTCAACAACACCGCCGGGTCGGTCTACATTGATGCTACTTCCAACCCTGGGGCGGCTACAGTGACGATGAACATGTGGGGCTACAGCGACGGGCGTAAGGTGAGCTACGAAGGGCCATTCACCGAGAACTGGAAACAGCCGGGCATTCCCGTCTGGCAGCTGGATCAAGAACTGCCAGCGGGCACAGTGAAGCAGCTGGTGAAAGGACGCCCCGGCGTGGATGTGCGCTACATTCGCATCATTAAAAACAGCGCTGGGCAGGTGCTGAGCCGCAACGAGTATCTGACGAAGTACCAGCCCTGGGAAGACTTTTTCGCCTATGGCCCCGGCGTCACCCCGCCCCCCGGTGTGAAGGTGGTGCCGCCGAGGAAGCGGTAGCAGCCTCCACAGCGGTCGCGCTGTTAGGTTTTTAGGTACAACGCGGACGTTTGCTGGTGGAATGCCAGGCAGGCGTTCGCGTTTCATGCTTTCGCACCGTTGGCTCAGACCCGCCAGTCTTCCAGTGCCAATCCGGCGAAGTTCACATAGTCGGCAGTGCTGAAGGTGACGAAGATGAGCTGATTGGTGACGGCAATCGCCGCGATCTGGCTGTCAGCAAACGCGGGAGTCAGTCCGCGAGCTACCAGGCGGGCACGCTCCTGGCCGTGCGATCTTAATAGCTTCCGTGCCCCTGCACCCGGCCCGGTTTGACACATGGTGAAACACACGCTACACTCGTGCATAGAATAACGAGGTATAGAGGAGTGTGTTTCATATGATGACTGAGTCTGCTGTCCGCTGGAACGTGCTACACCGCCTGCTTTTTCGGTTTGCTTTCCTCTACGGGCTGCTGTACATGCTGCCCATCCCAAAAAACTGGATTGAGCTAGCAGTGCCAACTGTGGCGCAGCGGCTGTTTGGTGTGGTCATTGTGCCGGTGCGGAGCGGCAGTGGCGATAAGGCAGAAGATTATGTGCTGGTGTTTTGCCTGTTGGTGCTGGCCCTCGGTGGCAGCCTGATCTGGAGTCTGCTGGATTGGAAGCGAGCCAACTACACGCGACTCACCGATTGGTTTCATGTGCTCGTGCGCTGCTGGCTAGCATTCTGGCTGATTGCCTACGGCTGTTTTAAGGTCATCAATACCCAGTTTGGCAGCCTGCCCTTGAGCCAGCTGCTGCAACCGCTGGGCGAGTCGTCGCCTATGGGGTTGTTGTGGAAGTTTATGGCGGCCTCGGAAAGTTACACCGTGTTCACTGGTGCCGCTGAGCTGCTGGCGGGCTGGCTGCTGGTTTTTCGCCGCACCGCGTTGCTGGGCGCACTGGTGAGTGTGGCTGTGATGAGCAACGTGGTGGTGCTGAATTTCAGCTACGATGTGCCGGTGAAGATCACCTCGCTGCACATGCTGCTCGCCGCGCTGCTCCTGCTGCTGCCAGAGGCGCGCCGCCTGGCCGCTGTGTTTCTGTTCAACCAGCCTGCCCCGCCATCGCCCCTGCGCCCAATCTTTACTCGCCCCTGGCTGCAACGGGGCAGCCTGGTGGTCGCCCCGCTGCTGGCGCTGGTCTACACCGGTGGCGTGCTCGCTTTTAGCTACCAGACTCGCGTCACCAGCGGTGATTGGGCACCCCGCCCGGCCCTGCACGGCATCTGGCAGGTAGACGAATTCCGGCTTGGTGGCGGCGTCAGTTCCCCCACCATTACCGACCCGTTTCGCTGGCAACGCTTTGTGGTGAACAGTGCCACCAGCGCTAGCCTGCAAATGATGGACTCAACCGTGCGGGGCTATGCGTTGGAACTCAGCCCGGAAACAAGCAGCTTCGACCTGCGGCGGGGCGGCAACCCGTTTTCGCAGGGCAGTTTCAGCTACCAGCAGCCCGAGCCAGATCGGTTGATTCTGGAAGGAGTGCTGGATCGGCGTGAGGTGCGGGTGGTGCTGCGCCGGGAGAATGCAAACAGATTCCCACTGGTGAGTCGGGGCTTCAACTGGGTCACGGAGCTACCCTTTAATCAGTGAAGCATGCTGCTAAGCGCCGAGGACGGGGAGGGCGCTAAGAATTTGAGGGCGAAGGAACAGACGTGTCCTCCCCGTCCTCAATAGTGAAAGGCTGAGCCGCTCACCGGGACACAGCGTAGCTGGCGAGCCAGTAGGGGTAGAATACCGCAAGCAGTTGCAGCATGTGGTGCTGGCCACGCAAGTGGGCGATGGGCTAGGCGAATGAGAGGAGAAGTATCCGTGTCATTCTCCATCGAAACTAACCGCCTGCTGCTGCGCCCCTTTCGGCTTGCTGATGCCGAGACGCTGGCCGCCTACCGTTCCGACCCGCTGGTGGCGGCCTACCAGAGTTGGGACACGCCCTACCGCCTGGAGCAGGCCACCGCCCTCATCCATGAACTGGCCGAGGTGCAGCCCGGCATCCCTGGCGCGTGGTTTCAAATCGCCATCGAAGAGCGGGCCAGCGGGGCGCTGCTGGGGGATTGCGTCTTCTGCGTGCTGGCCGAGGAGCCGCACCAGGCCGAAATCGGCTACACGCTGGCCCGCCAACACCAGGGCGCGGGCTACGCCAGCGAGGCTGTGCGGGCGCTGCTGGGCTACCTCTTCGGCACCCTGGGGCTGCACCGGGTGCGGGCCATCTGCGACGAGCGTAACCGGGCCTCGCAGCGGCTGCTGGAGCGGCTGGGCATGCGCCGTGAAGCCCATTTTGTCGAATACGTCTGGCACAAAGGTGAATGGGCCAGCGACTACTGGTATGCCATGCTGCGGCGGGAGTGGGAAGGCTAGAACGCTGTTTTATGCGTTCCCTAAAGTGTTGTTGTCAGCGCTGCATGAGCAATTTTTGATGCAACTTTTTGCCCTTTGTTGCCAGCCCACCCAACCTTTCTGTTTTGTCATAACGATGCTGTGTCGTTCAGTTATATTGGGAGTAAGCGTGTATAACAACCCATGATTGCATATAGTATCGGTGACATATTTATATCTACATATATTTGGTGCTTCCTTTTACCATATATCAACACTTCTCAACGCTCAGAAGCATTCCCCCCCATCCAATTGCAAAAAATAGGTTTAATTTTTTGGCTTATTGCAACTCATAAGCCTTAAGATTTCCTCAAATACCCGTGAAACCTCAGACCCAGGTTCGGTGATAACCGCTTCTCTGCAAGACAACATTGCCATCTCATTAGACCGAAAATTAAAGCGCACTATTCAGCGTATATTCATTCTCTAGCGCTATTTTGCTAACAGGTTAAGTACACAGACGCTCTACCCATTCAATTCACTTATCCAGGCTACTTCCTCTCAGTATTGTGCCACCTGTCCGGCGAAGCTCAGTAGATGAGCATAGTTTTCTTAAAGATTGGTATAGCCCCCTGTTCGGGCTTCGGCGCTATGAGAGCGCAGATTATAGCAGCATATGCAACACCAGGGAGTGTCCGGCATGCAAGCTTCTCTTTCTTCCTATCCTGTGATCTGGGATCGACTCCTGCACCGACAGAGTGCGTTCCCGGCGCAAAAACCTGACCAGGTTATTGCCCTCATCCCCGCCTTTAATGAAGAGCGTTTTATTGGGAGTCTGGTTCTCGCAGTTCGCGCCCATGTTGATCTGGTGATTGTTGTTGATGACGGTTCACGTGACCAGACAACAGAGATTGCACAACAAGCTGGTGCGCTGGTCATTCGCCACCAGGTGAACCAGGGCAAGGCGGCTGCGGTGAATACCGGCTTTACCTACCTCCGCCAACTGAAGCCGAAGGCCGTGGTGATGCTCGATGGCGATGGTCAGCATTGTGCGGCTGACATTTCTGATGTTCTGCATCCCATTCTTGAGGATAAAGCCGACATCGTCATCGGTTCGCGCTTTCTTGATGTAAAAAGCGATATTCCCGCCTACCGCCAGGTGGGCCAGCATGGCCTCACTATTGCCACCAACCTTACTTCTGGTGTATGGGTAGGCGACTCCCAGAGTGGCTTTCGGGCTTTTTCTGCCTTTGCCCTGGAACATCTGGCCTTTAGTCAGGGCGGTTTCTCACTCGAGTCGGAAATGCAGTTTCTCGCCCGCGACCATCGTTTCCGCATTGCCGAAGTGCCCATCCGTGTGATCTACGCCGAGAAAGCCAAACGCAACCCGGTGAAACATGGCATGCAGGTGTTGAATGGCATTCTGCAGCTGGTTGGCCAGGCCCGCCCACTGCTCTACTTTGGTGCTACGGGTAGCGTCATCCTGGTGCTCGGGGTGTTGCTCGGCCTCTACGTCACCGACATCTATAGCCGCACGCAGACTCTGGCGGTGGGCTATGCCCTGATCACGGTGTTGCTCTCCGTCGTCGGGGTTGTGTTGCTGTTTGCGGGGGTTATTTTGCACTCCACCAGGGGCTTGATTCTGGACGTGCAGCGGAGCCTGATGAACCGCATGAACGGAGTGCTTGATCCCGCATATGCACCTGTTCCGGTTGTGTTGCACGTCCCACACGAAGAGCTTGGCCGCGAAGTTGGCCGGGCGGATTGAGGCCATGCACATGAAACAGGCATCTACCAGTGTGATCGTGGTGAGCTACAACAGTTGTCGCTATCTTCCCGCCTGCTTAAGCGCTATTGTGCAGCAGCTAGGCCCGGATGATGAGCTGATTGTGGTAGATAATAGTTCAACTGACGGGAGCGCGGCGCTCGTGCAAACCCAGTTTCCGCAGGCCCGGCTTGTGTGCGCCCCAAACGAAGGCTACGCTGGTGGGAACAACCGGGGGGCAGCAGTGGCACGGGGTGAAGTGCTGGTCTTTCTCAACCCGGATACTGTGGTATACCCACATGCGATTGCAGCCCTTGTGCAGCCCTTGTGCGAGACCCAGGAGATAGGGATGACCACGGCCTGCCTGGTGTACATGGGCGCACCGGAACGGGTGAATACCTGTGGCAACACCATGCACTACACCGGACTGACCTATTGCCGAGGTGCCAACCAACCTCGCGCCCGCTATGCGACGCCTGCTGATGTTGATGCGGTATCGGGCGCGGCTTTTGCCATACGCCGTGACCTGTTTGATCAACTGGGTGGTTTCGATAGCAGCTTTTTTATGTATGTGGAAGACACCGACCTGTCCCTCCGGGCGCGGCTGGCAGGCTACCGCTGTCGCTATGTTCCCGATGCCGTGGTGGAACACGATTACCACCCATCATACACGCCGAGTAAGGCATTTTACCTGGATCGTAACCGCCACAGCATGCTGCTGAAAAACCTGAGCCGTGGCACCTACATGCGCCTGCTGCCGGGCCTGCTGCTGGCTGAAGTCGTGACAACGGGCTTTTTGTTGCTCAAGGGGCCGCGCTTCTGGGGGGTGAAGGCCCGGGTCTACCGCGCCTTGTGGCAGGCACGGGGCCGAGCGGGGTACGGTCAGTCATCACACTTGCAGGAGCGCGTGGTAATGCAGCAGATGACCTATCAGCTGGAGTTTGAGCAACTGGCCGGACGGGGCATGGCCATGCTGGCAGGGGCATTGTTTCACCCAGCCTTTCAGCTCTTCCAACGCCTGGGGGTAGGAGGACGTATATGACGTTGCGAGTCGCCCACGTTACTGCTACGTTTCCGCCCTACCGTGGCGGCACCGGCAATGTTTGCTATCACAACGCCCGCGAACTGGCCTGGCGGGGCCACATGGTTGAGGTGATCACCGCTGCGGTGCCAGGTGCGCCCGCGCTAGAAGAGCGTGACGGCTTTACCATTCGCCGCTTGCGTCCGTTGCTGCGGGTTGGCAATGCGCCGGTGTTGCCCGGCTTGCTGCATGCACTGCAGGGCTTCGATCTTATCCATCTGCACTACCCGTTTTTTGGGGGCGAACTGACAACGCTGGCAGCAGCCCTCCGCAGAACGCCCCTGGTGATTACCTATCATCAAGATGTGTTTCTGCCTGGTGTGATGGGCCTGATTGCGACCAGCCTGCGCCATACCCTGGGCCGGGCGACTCTGCGGCATGCCACGCGCCTGCTCTTCACTTCTGCCGATTATGGGCGAGCCTCATATGTGCGGCCTATGCTTGGCGGGCGCGAATGGACACTTGGCGAACTCCCCAATGGCGTGGATGTCCGGCGGTTTTGCCCCGGCCCTGCCGACCAGGCGCTGCGCTTGCGCCACGGCCTTCAGCCTGACGATCATGTGCTGTTGCTGGTGGCCGGGCTAGACCAGGCCCATGCATTTAAGGGCGTGGCGGTGTTGTTGCAGGCGCTCACCCGGCTGTCGCCAACTTTCAAGGCGGTGCTGGTGGGCGATGGCGACATGCGCGACGGCTATGTGGCCTCGGCTGCCGCCCTGGGGCTGGGTCAGCGGGTGGTGTTTGCTGGCAGAGTCAGCGATGACGATTTGCCAAACTACTACCGCAGTGCCGATGTGACGGTGCTCCCCTCGGTGACGATGGGTGAAGCCTTTGGACTGGTGCTGGTTGAGTCGTTTGCCTGTGGAACCCCGGTGATTGCCAGCAATTTGCCGGGTGTGCGTACCGTGGTGCAGCACGGGCAGGATGGCTTGCTCGTTGCACCAGGTGAGGCCGCTGCTCTTGCAGATGCCATTCAGCAACTGTGCCAGCACCCTGACCGGGGTGCAACGATGGGACAACGGGGCCGCCAGCGGGTTGAGCGGAT
>JALONX010000665.1 GCA_025454695.1 Chloroflexaceae bacterium | reverse complement strand
ACGGTTGCATGTTACACAACCTTCCGCCTTCCGCCTTCCGCCTTCCGCCTTCCGCCTTCCGCCTTCCGCCTTCCGCCTTCCGCCTTCCGCCTTCCGCCTTCCGCCTTTGGATACTCAGCACTCGTAACTCGTAACTCGAACCATGCCTGAAGAAACCCCAACCAGCGGCTCGTTCGCAATTGAAACCTACCGCCTGTTTCTGCGGCTGCACCGCCGCTTTCAAGAGCTGAACCGTGACGAGTTTCGGCCCTACGACCTTTCCACACCCCAGTATGCCATTCTCGCCCATACGACGGAAGAGGGCGTGCCGCTAACCCAGATTGGCGAGGAGATGCTGGCCGACAACAGCAACCTCACCCGGCTGGTAGATCGGCTGGAGGCACGTGGCCTGGTGCGCCGCGCCCCCGACCCTCGCGATCGGCGAGTGACGCTGGTGCAGCTCACGCCCGAGGGAGCCGCGCTGATTGCCGAGCTACGCCCACGCCACCGCGCCCTGGTTGAGTCGCGTATGGGCCACGCCACACCCGAACAATTGGCAGCGTTACACGACGCCCTCAACACTATCTACCGTGCGCTGCATACAATAGAGGAGGAACACTGATGGCAACGTCGTCATCACAATCATCGTCAACCGCGCCGGTGGCCACCAGCACCGCGCCGGAACCGACCCGGCGCTGGCGGCTCCCTGCCGGGTTGCGGGCGCTGCGCCACTACAACTACCGCCTCTTTTTTCTGGGCCAGCTGATTTCGCTCATCGGCACATGGATGCAGAGCGTGGCCCAGGGCTGGCTGGTGCTGCGGCTCACCGACTCGCCGCTGCTGCTCGGCCTGGTAGCCGCCGCCAACTCGCTGCCGGTGCTGCTGCTCTCGCTGCCCGCTGGCGCATTGCTCGACCGCGTTTCCAAGCACCGCGTGCTGCTCATCACCCAGGTGGGCGCACTGCTGCTGGCGCTGATCCTGGGGCTGCTCACCATCACCGGGCTGGTGCAAATCTGGCATGTGCTGCTGCTGGCCACGCTGCTGGGTGTGGTGAACGCCTTCGACGCCCCTGCCCGCCAGTCGTTTACGATTGAGATGGTGGGCCGTGAGGACTTGCTCAACGCGATTGCCCTGAACGCCTCGATCTTCAACGGTGCCCGCACGATTGGCCCGGCAGTGGCCGGGCTGGTGGTCGGCTTCATTGGCGAAGGCCCGGCCTTTCTGCTCAACGCCCTCAGCTTTGTGGCGGTCATCATCAGCCTGCTGCTGATGCGGCTGCCCCCCTTTACCCCGCCCGCCAGTAACAAACAAGGTGGCGGGTTGCGGGAAGGTTTACGCTACATCACCCAACAGGCTCAAGTGCGCTCGCTGCTGCTGCTGGCCGGGGCAGTGAGTCTGTTTGGCTTTTCCTACATCCCGCTGATGCCCATCTTCGCCCGCGATGTGTTTGGCGTTGGGGCTACTGGCCTGGGGCTGCTGGCGGCGGCGGGCGGCCTCGGCTCGCTGGCGGCGGCGGTGCTGCTGGCCGTGTTTGGCGACCGGGTGCCCCGTGGGCGGCTCCTCCTGACCGCCGTGCTGCTCTACCCGCTGCTGGTGATTGGTTTCACCCTGGTGCCAACGTTTCTTCCGGCCATGCTGCTGCTGACGCTCATGGGCTGGGCGGGCGTCACGTCCATGGCACTGACCAACACCCTCATCCAGTCCATCGTGCCCAACGAGCTGCGCGGGCGGGTGATGAGTGTGTTTACGCTGCTGCTGATGGGCCTCAGCCCGATGGGCGGCATGGTTGCCGGGGCGATTACCGAACTGGTAGGAAGCGTACAACTGGTGGTCGCCGCCAGCGCTGCCCTGTGCTGGCTCCTGGCCGCCGTCACCATCGCCACTGCACCCCACCTGCGGAGATTGTGACTGTACCGCCGAGAGCGGGGAGGATTTTAACGCGGAGACGCAGAGGTTTTGAGATTGGAGATGATAAGGTAGACAGCGATAAAACCAAACCATCAACTACTCCGCGTCTCTGCGTCTCTGCATCTCTGCGCCTCTGCGTTTCTGCCTGCTTTGGTTTTGACGCGGTAACAGCCGAGTGCTACAATAGA
This sequence comes from Chloroflexaceae bacterium, assembly GCA_025454695.1. Lineage (GTDB taxonomy): Bacteria > Chloroflexota > Chloroflexia > Chloroflexales > Chloroflexaceae > JALONX01. Next base: position 1,997 of record JALONX010000665.1, on the reverse strand, counting down.
CGTGGCCTTTAACTCAGCCCTGTGAGGCTGGGAAGGTAACGCAATGAACCAACTATCTACCATGCACAATGGCGGGTTTTGCCCCGTCCATCATCACGCACACACCAGCCACGCCGCCCCGAGCCTCAGGCCACTTGTGCATTATGTCAAATTTCCCCCGACTCACATGGTGAGTGCGGGGATTTTTGTTTGTCGAAAGCTCACACATCTCCAATCGCTAATCGCCAATCTCAGGAGTGGCCGATGAGTAACCGCGAAAAACAGATTCTTTCCACGGACGAGATACGCCGGGCGCTAGTGCGCATTGCCCATGAAATTGCCGAACGCAACGAGGGCGTGCGCGAGGTGGTGCTGGTGGGCATTCGCCGCCGGGGCGTGCCGCTGGCCGAACGCATCGCTGCCGCCATCGCCGACTTTGAAGGCCAGCGCGTACCCGTCGGTCAGCTCGACATTACGCTGTATCGGGATGACCTGAGCCTGCGCGGCCCGGCCCCGCTGGTGCGCAAAACCGAAATCAGCACCGACATTACCGGGCGAGTGGTGGTGCTGGTAGACGATGTGCTCTACACCGGGCGCACGGTGCGGGCCGCCCTGGATGCCCTGGCCGACCTGGGCCGCCCGGCCCGCATTCAACTGGCCGTGCTGGTGGATCGGGGCCATCGCGAACTGCCCATTCGGGCCGATTTTGTAGGCAAAAATGTGCCCACCTCCCATAGCGAAGTGGTGGAGGTGCGGCTGCATGAAGTTGATGCCGAAGCCGATAGTGTGGTGATTGTAACCTGACGATTGGAGAGACCATGCCAGCAACTGAAACCCTGATCGACGGGGCCGTGGCCCGCAGCACACCACCGCCGCCAGAAACGGTACGCCGCCGCCATGTGCTCGACCTTGATGACTTCTCCCGCGAGGAGATTGGCGAGGTGCTTGACACGGCTGAAAGTATGAAGGAGGTGCTGTCCCGCGAGATCAAGCAGGTGCCAGCCCTGCGCGGCAAAAACATCGTCAACATGTTTTTTGAAGAAAGCACCCGCACCCGCATCTCGTTTGAATTGGCGGCGCGGGCACTTTCGGCCAACGTGGTCAACTTCACCGCCAAAGGCAGCAGCGTGGAAAAGGGTGAGTCGCTGGCCGACACCGTGCGCACCCTCCAGGCCCTGGGCGCAGATATGATTGTGATGCGCCACAGCCATTCTGGTGCGCCCTACATGGTAGCCCAGCACTTCCGTGGCTCGGTGCTGAACGCAGGTGATGGCCGCCACGCCCACCCTACCCAGGCCCTGCTCGATCTCTACACCATCCGCGAGAAGCTAGGCCGGGTTGAGGGAACGAAGGTGGTGATTGTGGGCGACGTGGTGCATAGCCGGGTAGCTCGTTCCAACCTCTGGGGGCTGACCAGGATGGGCGCCAAAGTGACGCTGTGTGCGCCGCCGACGCTGCTGGGGCCGCAGCAGTTCTGGAAAACCACATGGCCCCAGGTGAATATTAGCCACAACCTGGACGAGAGCCTGGAGGGTGCCGACGTGGTAATGGCCCTGCGGCTGCAAAAGGAGCGCCAGCAGGCCGGGTTGCTGCCCTCGTTGCGCGAGTATAGCCGCTTCTTCGCCCTCACCGCTGAACGGCTGGAACACCTGGACAACCGCCTGTTGGTGATGCACCCCGGCCCGATGAACGAAGGGGTGGAAATTGACCCCGACGTGGCTACCTCCACCCAATCGCTGATTGAAGAACAGGTCACCAACGGTGTGGCGGTGCGCATGGCGCTGTTGTATCGGTTGGCAGGCTAAACAAGTGACCGAAGACCGAAGACCGAAGACCAAAGTTAGCAGTTGGCAGTTGGCAGCCTGCCCTGCCGTTCGACAGGCTCACGAACCGCGCAGCCGAAGGGTTGACAACTTTCGGTGACGGCATTGCAGAACCTGCTAACTGCAAACTGGAGACTGCAAACGGTTTTCACAACCTGAAATGGGATATATGCGGTACTTAATTAAAAACGGCAG
>JALONX010000664.1 GCA_025454695.1 Chloroflexaceae bacterium | reverse complement strand
CCATCTGGGCCTCGTTGCTGCCGTCGCCAAAATAGCTAATGTTGTCCTGATGGGGCACATTGGTTTCGGTGATCAGCAGCACATGGGGCGCAACCGCATCCAGTGCCGCCCGCCAGAGCTGCACAATGCGGTGCGTCTGCGGCAGGTGAATGCAGCGGGTGCCCACTTCCTTCCAGAGGTAGCCAATGGCGTCGAGCCGGATGAGTTGTGCGCCACGGGCCACATATTCCAGCAGCACCGCCGTCATTTCCAGCAGCAGCTCCGGGTTGGCAAAGTTCAGGTCAATCTGGTCGGCGCTAAACGTCGTCCAGATATGGCGCGTGCCATTGGGCGTTTCAAACGGCGTGAGCAGCGGCGTGGTGCGAGGCCGCGTCACACCCGACAAATCCGTGGCCGGATTCATAGCGATAAACCGCCCCTCGGCTCCCGGCTCGCCCCGCAAAAAGGCTTGAAACCATGCGCTGCTGGCCGAAATATGGTTCACTACCGCGTCGTACATCAGGCGGTAGCCACAGAGCTGTTGCAGATCGTCCCAGCTGCCCAGGTTGGGGTCAACAGCGGTGTAATCCACCACCGAAAAGCCATCGTCGGAGGTGTAGGGGTAAAAGGGCAGGATGTGAACGCCGCTCACCACCCCGGCAAAGCTGCTGTTGAGCACCTCAGCCAGGGTTTGCAGGGGCGGCCTGCCCGCTTCATGCACCTGGTCGCCATAGGTGATCAGGATAACGTCGTCTTCCGTCAGCCGTTCGTGGGGCGGGCGCGGCGCGATGGGTTGAGTGTGCTGTGCGTCAAAATCCAGCAGCAACTGCCGGAGTCGGGGCCACACGGCCTGCTCTGTCGCTTCACCATAGACAAAGGTCAGATGGTCGCGGAGTTGGGCCTCGATCTCGGCTGTCAGCATTGGCAATTCCTCAATAAAGATTGGAGATTGGAGATTGGAGATTGGAGATTGGGGATTGGGGATTGGAGGTGTATCTCCACAGCCTCCACAGCCTCCACAGCCCCCACAACCCCCACAGCACCCACAACTCTACTGTTCAGCCTCTGCCGCAGCCAGCCGTCCGTAGGTTTCGGTCAGTGTGTGCAGCCGTTCAATCAGCCCGGCTTCGCCATCGCCTGCCCGGAAGCGCCAGCCCCAGTTGCCGCCCAGTTTGCCAGGGGTGTTCATGCGGGCCTCGCTGCCGAGCCGCAGCACATCTTGCAATGGTACCACGGCCACATCGGCGACTGACGCGAAGGCCAGCCGCACCAGGTGCCAGGCAATCTCGCCCGGCTCGCCCGGCTGACCTGGGGTGCTCCCAAGATACTGCCAGATCCAGCGCTGTTCCTGTTCGCTCAAGCCGCTGAACCAGCCCAGGGTGGTGTCGTTGTCGTGGGTGCCGGTGTAGACCACGCAGTTCGGCATGTAGTTGTGGGGTAGGTAGAGATTTTCGGGCTTGCCGTCGAAGGCGAATTGCAGCACCTTCATGCCGGGCAAGTCAGCCCCATCCCGCAGCGCTTCCACATCGGGCGTAATAATACCCAGGTCTTCGGCGATCAAGGGCAGGTCGCCCAGGGCCTGGTGGAGCGCGGCGAAGAGTTCTGCGCCAGGAGCCTCGACCCAGCGCCCCTTGATAGCGGTAGGTTCACTGGCAGGAATTTCCCAGTAGGCCGCAAAGCCCCGGAAGTGGTCAATGCGCAGCATGTCAACCGTGGTGAGGGCGCTGGGCGGCACACCTGCAACCACCGTCGGCCTGCCCGCTTCGTCCAGGTAGAACAGGTCACGGTTAGCCCAGGCATCAGCGCTGTCGTAGGCCACAAAAATGGGGGTATCGCCGATAATCTTGATGCCGCGCTGATTGGCATGGGCTTTCAGCGGCAGCCACTGGCGAAAAAAGAGATATTGGAGATACTGTTGAAAGGCGATCTGCTCGGCCAGGCGCTCGCGCCATGTGGCCATTGCCTCGGGCTGACGGGTGGCAATATCCGTTTCCCAGGTGTCCCAACTCTGGCCATCATGGGCAGCCTTTACCGCCATAAACAGGGCATAATCTTCCAGCCAGTAGGCGTTGGCGGCAGCAAAGCTGTTGAACTGTTCCCGGTGCTGTGGGGCTGTATCGGCCTGAAACTGCTCAAACGAGCGTTGCAGCAAGGCCATTTTGAACGGGATGATGCTGCCGAAATCCACCTGAGCCGGGTCGAAGCTATAGCTAGCGGCAGCACCTTCCACCTCATTCCGGTCAAGCAGGCCCTCGTCGGCCAGTATATCGAGACTCACCAGCAGTGGGTTGCCCGCAAAGGCCGAAAAACATTGATACGGCGAGTCGCCATAGCCCGTGGGGCCAAGCGGCAAAATCTGCCATAGGCGCTGCCCGGCGGCCACAAGAAAATCTACAAACTGATATGCCGACGGGCCGAGATCGCCGATACCCCAGCGACCAGGCAATGATGTAGGGTGCAGCAGAATGCCGCTTGAACGGGGAAAGCGCATGAAAACCTCATAGGTAGCCGTAACCAGATGTTGCGCCGTATTGTAGCATAGTTACGACGGCAGGCGATATTCCACGTAGCGGCTAATCAGGGCAATGACGTGGTCAGCGGTTTCTTCAATGGGCCGGTTGGTGACATTTACGACCGCAAACCCACCCTGACGAAACACCTGGCGGGCGGCAAAAAGTTCATCCTCCATAGCCCGTTCATCGGTGTAGGGCCGCAGCGCACCGCCGCTTGCGTCGAGGTGCCGCCAGTGGCGGTGGCGCGATAATACGTCAATATCAATCGTCAGGCCTACCACCCGCCGTTTGTCTACCGTGAAAAGCTGGGGTGGTGGTGGCAGTTCACGCACCAGGGGAATGTTGGCCACCTTCCAGCCGAGTACCGACATGTAGATGCTGAGCGGTGTTTTGCCCACCCGTGACACACCGGTTAATACCACGTCGGCCTGGTCGAGTTCGTGTGTGTTGCGCCCGTCGTCGTGTTCCACTGTGTATTCAATCGCCTTGATCCGCTCCAGGTAGGCCTCGTGTTCGCCCTGATAGAGGCCAGGCAAGCCCAGGGGCGTGCAGCCAAAGGTGGTCGCAAGCTGGTTTAGCGGGTCGCTAATCGTATCAATTGTGGTAATGTTGTATTCCTCAGCCAGGGCAATCAGCAGCGCACGCAGATAGGGGTCAACCATGGTGTGAATGACGACGCCGTTGCGTTCTACGACGCGGGCCATTGCCGCACGCAGCTGGTCGGCGTCGCGGATCTGTGGGACGATGACCACCGTCGGATGGATGGAAGGGAACTGCGCCAGGGCGACTCGGGCCATATGTTTGCCAAGCGCACCGGCCCCACCAGAGATAATAAAAATAGCTCGATCTTCGGCCTGTTCAAGGGTTGCAAGTTCCACGGCTGGGCCTCCTTGCCCGAAGTGCAGAGATGAGAGGTTAGCGATTGAAGGTTGGTTCACACATCCAAGTGAAATTCATACAGTGACAGGTCTGCAATCTGCAATCTGCAATCTGCAATCTGCCATTGTACGCACACTATAGAGCAGGCGGGGCTGCCGTGGGTGAGAAAGGGGCTACGTGGAGTAAAGGCTATGCTACTGGGCCAGCACAATGGCCAGCAGTGCCTGCAATTCCTGGTGCGTGAAGGGCTTCTGCAGGAATCCGGCGGGCTGATTGCGGGCAAAGCGGCTGGCAATATCCTCTTCGCTGTAGCCGCTCATCAACACAATTGGCACATCACCTGACACCTGTCGCATGGCGTGCAGCGTCTCCTCGCCACTCATGCGGGGCATGGTCAGGTCGAGCAGCACCACCTGGAGCCGGGGGGCATGTTCCCGAAAGAGTTCCAGCCCGGCAATGCCATCGGCGGCGAGCAGCACCTCAAAGCCCAGGGTCGAAAGCATGCGGGCGGCGGTGGCCGCGACATCGTCTTCATCATCTACCACCAGCACCAGGCCATGGTGCGAGCGTGGGGCGGTTGGCGGCGCTGGTGCTTCGGCAGGGGAACGGTTTGTCAACTGGTCGTCGGGCAGGGCAGGAAAGAGTACCGTAAACACCGAGCCTTTGCCCGGCTCGCTTTGCACATGGAGCGTGCCGCCGTGACCGCGCACAATGCCCAGCACTGCGGCAAGGCCCAGGCCTCGCCCCGTAAACTTGGTCGTAAAAAACGGATCGAAAATACGGGCCTGCGTCGGTTTGTCCATGCCACAGCCAGTATCGGCCACTTGCAGCACCACATAGACACCTTCGGGAAGGTCGGCGGCGGCGTAGGTCTGGTCAAGGTAGGCCTGGTCGGCATGGAGCAAAGTGGTGGCGATGCTCATGCTGCCACCGTCGCTGCCCAATGCTTCGGAAGCGTTGATAATCAGGTTCATCAGCACCTGGCGAATCTGAGTGGCATCGCCTTCAAACCAGAGCGGCTGAGGGCTAAGGTATTCCCGCAACTGGACATCTTTGCTGATGGATGAACGGAGCAGCAGACTCATCTCACGTAACATGTGGTTGAGGTTAAGCGGTTCTGTGGTGACACGCCCTCGCCCGGCGTAGGTCAACATCTGGCGGGTGAGGTCGGCGGCGCGACGGGCCGCCACCTGAATCTGCTCAACACTTTCGCCTGCCTGGCTCTGGCTATCAAGATCGAGCAGGGCCAGTGTGGCATTGCCGATGATGACTGTGAGCAGATTATTAAAATCGTGGGCAATGCCCCCAGCCAGCACGCCCAGGCTTTCGAGCTTCTGGGTTTCTAGCATTTTGCGCTCCAGCGCCAGGCGGGCCTCCAGCGACTCGTCGCGGCGAAGCAGGGCTTCCTGGGCCTCCCGGTAGAGCCGGGCGTTGTCTACCGCTGTTGCGGCGCGGCGGGCCAGTTCCTGGGCCAGTTCTAGCTCAATATTGGTGTAGTGTCGCCCAGAGTCGCTGTAGCAAAACGACATGACGCCGATGGTGTTGCCCCGCACCAGGAGTGGCACCAGCATAAATGACATCGGCAAGCCAACCTGTTGCAGCTGCTTCAACAGGGCTTCATCCGCCAGACCAGCCTCTACCTGTTCTGCGGTAATTTTGTTGATAAATAGGGAGCGACCAGACTGCACCACCTGGGCGAGTAAGCCGCTTGTCTTGTTCTGGCTGCGGTAGCTAGAGCAAAATGTATATAGCACCTCGGCTTTGTCCTGGTCACTATGGCCGACCACAATCGCACTAGCGGGACGTTCATGCAGGAGTTCGACAATGCAATAATCGCAGAGGGTTGGCACAGTCAGATCGGCAATTGTTTGAAGGGTCGTTTCATATTCAAGCGATGAGGCCAGCACGGCGCTGGCATCGGCCAGAAAACGCAGATGCATTTGTGACAGGATCGCTTCGTGAAACAGGCGCGCGTTGGTAACGGCAACGCTGATCTGGTCGGCCAGCAGTTTAATCAGGGTAAAATCGGCATCGGTGAGTTTGGGCGCACCGCGTGATGCGATGGAAAGCATGCCTTGAACAAAGCCATTGCCCTGCCGGAGCGGCACAAAAATCCCCTGGGTCGCCGTTGGCTTCACCAGCACAAAGTCGCTGTCGGTGCTCGCATTGCGCACAAAGATAGCCTCGCCTGTACGGGCTGCGCGACCATTCACCCCTACATCAAATGGAATCACGTTGAGCCACTCGGTGTAGCCAACTTTGGCCTGTAACCGCAGTTCCTCGCCCTCGCGCAGATAGATGCTTACCATCTCATAGCCAAAACTGTCGCGAATTTGCTCCACAACAGTGGTAAACAACACCTCTGGCTGAAGTGAAGAGTTGATAGTTTGCGCTACCCGCTGCAAGGTA
>JALONX010000663.1 GCA_025454695.1 Chloroflexaceae bacterium | reverse complement strand
CCTGCAGGATGGTGCGGTTGGCCGGGTTGAGTGTGGTTTCCCAGAGTTGCTCGGCGTTCATTTCGCCCAGCCCTTTGTAGCGCTGCACCACGGCCCGTTCGCGCTGGTCTTTGGTCAGCTTCTTCAGGTACTCATCACGCCCGGCGTCGGTGTAGGCGTAATACTTTTCTTTACCCGCCTTCACCTGGAACAGCGGCGGCTGTGCGATGTAGAGATGCCCTGCCACAATCAGTGGCCGCATGTAGCGGAAGAAGAAGGTGAGCAACAGCGTGCGGATGTGGCTCCCGTCCACATCAGCGTCGGTCATGAGAAAGACACGATGGTAGCGTAACTTATCCGGGCTGAACGACTCGCCGATGGCCGTGCCAATAGCGGTGATCAGCGCCTTCACTTCAGCGTTGGAGAGCATGCGGTCAAGGCGGCTCTTCTCGACGTTGAGGATTTTGCCCCGCAGCGGCAGCACCGCCTGGAAGCGGCGGTCGCGGCCCTGCTTGGCCGTACCACCGGCGCTATCACCCTCGACGATGTAGAGTTCGCAGCGGGCCGGGTTGTTGTCGGAACAGTCGGCCAGTTTGCCCGGCAGCGAAAAGCCCTCCATCGCGCTCTTGCGAGCTGTCTCGCGCACCTTCTGCACGGCCAGGCGGGTGCGAGCCGCGCTCACCGATTTTTCGATGATCTTGCGGGCCTCGCCGGGATTTTCGTCGAGCCACGTGGCCAGGGCATCGCCGAGCACAGTGGCAACCGCCCCGGCAGCCTCTGGACTCACCAGCTTCTCTTTCGTCTGCGAGCTATACTTGGGGTCGCGCAGCTTAACGCTGACAACCGCCGTGAGTCCTTCGCGCACGTCGTCGCCGGTGAGGTTGGCTTCGTTTTCCTTGAGAATGCCCTTGGCAAAGGCGTATTTGTTGATGACGCGGGTGAGGGCGGTGCGGAAACCGGATAGGTGCGCCCCGCCATCAGTGTTGTTGATATTGTTAGCAAAGGTGTAGATTGAGTCGCTGTCGTAGCCATCGGTGTACTGCATGGCGATCTCAACCATTACGTCGTCAATCATGCGCTCTACGTAGAACGGCACTTTGTGCAGCACATTTTTGTCTTTGTTCAGGTGCCGCACGTAAGAGATAACACCGCCCTCAAAATAGAAGTTCACTTCCTGGTTCGAGCGCTCATCCGTAAACTTAAAGCGCAGCCCCTTGTTGAGGTACGACATTTCACGGAAGCGCTGGGCCAGGGTGCGGAAGTTATATTCGAGCGTCTCGATAATCGTATTGTCGGGCAGAAAACGGGTGGTGGTGCCGTGCTCTGTCGTTGGCTCCAGGTCAATCACGTCGGTATGCGGTTTACCCGCCCGATATTCCTGGTAGTAGTGCCGCCCATTGCGATGCACATCCACCCGCATCCATTCGGAAAGGGCGTTGACGGCGGAAACACCCACACCATGCAGACCCGACGACACTTTGTAGCCCGCGTTGCCAAACTTGCCACCAGCGTGAAGCTTTGTCATCACCACGGTCAGGGTGCTGACGCCTTCCTTGGGGTGAATACCGACAGGAATGCCAGAACCGTCGTCGGACACGGTCACGGAGTGGTCTTTATGAATAATCACTTCCACCGTGGTGGCTCGCCCGGCCATCACTTCGTCCACGGAATTATCAACCACCTCGCGCACCATGGTGTGCAGGCCGTTAATATCAGTCGGGCCGATGTACATACCTGGGCGCTTGCGCACCGCTTCCAGGCCTTCCAACACCTGGATCTGGCTTTCGTCGTACACGGAGGCAGCAATTGACGCTTGAGTCTCGGTTGTCATCTTCGGTTTGCTCTCTTTGTGTAAAGCTCGTTGGCCTGGCCCAAAAATGGGCACACACCGATGTGGCGTCAGAACGCCGCCGTTCTGATCAGTTGCGTGCGGCACGCCTCAGCGGAAGCGAGAGACGTTGCCTATTCACATATTCAAACGGCGTTTTACGGCGTTCTAATGGCCAGATGGCTCTCTTATAAACTGATCTATTATACCACATGTCGCCGATATTGGAAAGAAAAAGTAGCCTGTATGTTCTGGCTTTCTAGCAATCCATGGGCGCATCAGGTACGCGCCGCCATCGCACTCGGCCTATGTTATGTTAAATTTCAGTGTTTGTTTGGTAATAGCGCTGGTGTATACTAGACGTTATTTGAACTACACGCAACATCAATAACTGACGGGTCGCCCTCACCCACAAGCACTACCAACGTGTCCGACATGTATAACAAAAAGCCCAAACGCCCCGCATTGCGTCGCATCCGCCCTGCTGCTGGCGGCACGGCTGGTTCTACCTGGTCACATCACATCCCATGGAACCAGATTCCGGATGTCGTGTTCCAGGCCGATGCCGCATGCCAGTGGGTTGCTGTCAACCAGGCATGGACGACGCTGACGGGCTATGCTATTGCAGACATGCTTGGATGTTCCATTCTCGACTCCTTTCACGCTGATGACCGTGCTCGCCTGCTGGCCTCGTTGCTGCCAATGATCGAGAATCGCAGCAAGGTATGCCGAACCGAAGCCCGTGTGGTTACCAGCAGCGGCAATGTGAGTTGGGTAGAAATACACGCCCAGGCGCTACGGAACGAGCATGGCACATTTGTGGGTGTTGTAGGCACCATGCGCGATTGCACCGAGCGCCAGCAAAGCGCTCTTTCCATGCAGCGCTCGATGGCTCTGCTCGATGCGATCCGCTTCGCTGCCGAAAAATTTCTCTACGGCGAGCAGTGGCAACAGCACCTGGCCTCCGTGCTGGCCCGCATGGGTCAGGCCATTCAGGTCGATCGGGTATACCTCTACACCTACAACGAGGATGCCACTGGTACTGCGTTTATTCATTGCCGGGCTGCGTGGGATGCCCCAACCGCCCCGGCGCGGGCGGGCCTGCTGGCAGAGCCTGTGATCCCGGTGGCACAAACCGGCTTTGCCCACTGGGATGCGCGCCTCCAGCGGGGCGAGCTTATCTGCGGCCCCCGCAGCAGCTTTTCTGCAGCTGAAGCAGCCTTTCTGGCGGCACAACACATTTTTTCAGTTGTGCTGGCCCCCATTCTTGTTGAGCAAAAGCTCTGGGGCTTTATTGGCTTTAGTGATTGTCAACAAGAGCGCACGTGGCCGATTCCCACGCAGAACGCTCTGCGCACAGCAGCGGGCATTATCGCCGCCACCGTCCAGCGCGAGCAGGCATCGTTAGCACTGTACACCAGCCGCCAACAGTTAAGCGCCATTCTTTCCCATTCGCCCTTGCCCATTTGGGGAAAAGACATGGATGGACGGTATGAACTCTGGGCAAACCAGAGTAGTAAGTCATCTGAGCAGGTGCTGGGGAAAACTGACTACGACATCTTTCCGCCTAACAAAGCCCACGACCACCGTTTAACGGATGCCCACGTGCTGGAAACAAACCAGCCGATAACCTTTGAAGAAGCGCATACGAGTCCCCAGGGTTCACGTACCTATCAAATTACCAAATTCCCATTACGTAAACCAGATGGCACACCGTATGCCGTATATGGCATTTCCATTGATATTACCGAGCGTAAACAGAACGAGGAATATCAGCGCTTTCTCGCAGAAGCCAGCCCTATTCTGGTTTCCTCGTTCGACTCAGAAACCATTCTCAAAACGCTGGCCGAGATTGCTGTGCCTATTTTGGCCGACATCTGTTCGGTGCATGTGCGCGAACCCGATGGCGAGTTACGTCTGGTTCACCTGGCGGCGGCAAACCCGCAGCAAGGGCAGGCGGTAAGGGCGTTACGGCAACACTACCCGCTGCCACTCGACAGCCCGCGAAGCTATCCCCTGGTTATCCGCGAGGGGCTTTCGGAACTCCTGCCGCATATCACCGACGAGTATGTGGCAAGTATTACTCAAGATGCAGAGCACGCCCGTCTCCTCGCACAGGTTGGCTACCGGTCGGCGATGACCGTGCCGCTCAATTTGCGTAACCAGACGATTGGCGCTATTGCATTTCGCATCACTGAGCCGGGGCGATACTACAGCCCGGAACACCTACAAGTGGCAGAAGACCTGGCCCGCCGAGCGGCGCTGGCAGTA
>JALONX010000044.1 GCA_025454695.1 Chloroflexaceae bacterium | reverse complement strand
TGTTAATTATCACCCTCACTGGTTGGGCCACATTGCCACTGTGGCAATACAAGTTGATTCACGAGTCCTGGCTCAGCCCGATTTTCAGCTATTTCATTTATGGTTAGACAAAAGATGAGTGTGGAGGCGTGGCATGCAGTTTGATGAACTTGACCAGCGCGGCATCGGCCTCTACTGGGAGACCTACACGCAAGCTGGCTTTAACCCTAAAACCAACGAAGCGACTACAACCGAGCGGCGGCGTTTACACCGCGAGCGGAACCTGCCCTTGAAGGATGAGTACGATCTATTTCTGCGCACCCGGATTGGGGGCTAGCACCAGCACACCATGATTGAACTCACCAACGTTTCCTACACCTACCCTGGAACCGAGCGGCCTACCCTGCGCGACCTCAGCCTGACCGTGTGCGAAGGCGAGTTTCTGCTGGTCTGCGGGCCGAGCGGCGCGGGCAAAAGCACCTTTTTGCGCCTGCTCAACGGGCTGGTGCCCCACTTCTATGGCGGGCGCTTTGGCGGCAGCGTGCGGGTGTGGAACCGCGACACGCTTCAGCACCAGCCCCGCGCCATGGCCGACCTGGTGGGCTTTGTGTTTCAAGACCCGGAAGCCCAGTTTGTGGTGGACACGGTGGAGGACGAGCTGGTGTTTGGCATGGAGAACCTGGGCCTGCCCCAGCCGCTGATGCGCCGCCGGGTGGAGGAGGTGCTGGATCAGCTTGGCATTGCGCACCTGCGGCGGCGGCGCATCTCAGCCTTGAGCGGCGGCGAGAAGCAGCGCGTGGCGATTGCTGCCGTGCTGGCGGCCCAGCCGCGCGCCCTGGTGCTAGACGAGCCGACCAGCCAGCTCGACCCACATGGGGCCGAAGAGGTGCTGACCGCGCTGCAAAAGCTCAACGCCGACCTTGGACTCACGGTGGTGCTGTGTGAACATCGCCTGGAGCGGGTGGTGCAATACGCCGACCGGGTGCTGTTTTTTGGCCTGGAAGGGAGCGAAAACAGCCCTGGTTATGCCATCGGCCCCACCCGCGAGATGCTCCAGCGCATGCCCCTAGTGCCACCCCTGCAAGCCCTGGGCCGCGCCCTCGGCTGGCAGCCCCTGCCGCTGACGATTAAGGAGGGGCGGGTGCAAGCGCGATCCGTGACCGGGGACGGAAGTTCTCAGTTGGCAGCGAGCAGTTTGCAGTTTGCAGCGAGCAGCCAGCAGTTTGCTGTTCCTGAGACTCGTCAATCGTCAAAAGCGCTTCGCGCCGCCCTTTCGGGCAACGTCAATCGTCAATCGTCAATCCAGATTTCCTCCCTTACCTTCCGCTACGGCGACCACGAGGCGCTGTACAAATTGAGTCTGAGCTTTGAGCCGGGGCAAGTGACGGCGCTGATGGGCCGCAATGGCAGCGGCAAAACCACACTGCTGAAGCTGCTGATCGGGCTGCTGCGCCCCAACGAGGGCCGGGTTGAGCTGCTGGGCCGCGACATTGTCCGCGTGCCTACGGAGGAACTGGCCCAGCATGTCGGCTATGTGCCGCAAGACCCGCGCTCCTTCCTCTTTCACGACACGCTGTGGGAGGAGTTGGCCTTTACGCTGAAGAACCGAGAACCAAACACCAATCCGTGGATTTCTGGTCTCCCGTCTCCGGTCTCCCGTCTCCCTTCCCCCGTCTCCGGTCAAATTGAAGCGACGTTGGAGCAGCTCGGCCTGGCGCACCTGGCCGGGCGCTACCCCCGCGACCTGAGCGGCGGCGAGGCCCAGCGGGCGGCGCTGGCAGCGGTGCTGGTGGGTCGGCCCCAGCTGCTGCTGCTCGATGAGCCAACCCGTGGGTTGGATTACGCTGCCAAAGCCGAACTCAGCGCCTTGCTACGTACACAGGCCGCCACCGGGCGCACCGTGGTGATGGCGACCCACGATGTGGAGCTAGTGGCCGCCTGCGCCGACCGGGTGGCCCTGCTCGGTGACGGCGAACTGGTGGCCGAAGGGCCAACTGCCGAGATTATGGGCGACAGCCTGATCTTCTCCTCGCAGGTGGCCAAGCTCTTTCCCCGCAGCGGCTGGCTCACCGTGAAAGATGTGTTGGGGCCGAAACGTGAAAGGTGAAACGCGGCGTACAATCCGGTTACACATCCCACCCGCTGGCCGAAAAACACCATAAAGATCGTCGTAACCTGAGTTCGGGATAGGCACGCGCACGCACACCAGCATCCTGAGTAGGCCGCCCTGCATGTCATGTATGGTTGCGCCTGGTTCCCTGAAGGCCGTATCGAAGGATGCGGAACGGTGGCACGATCCGCATCCTTCGATACGGCCTGTCGGACATCTCGCTGATAGGAACGACCATGGGGGTGGCCTACTCAGGATGCTGCACGCGCAGTGTCCCCGTGGAGCAGGTGCCCTGCCGACCATACCCGCCGGGTGAGGCGAGTGCCCTCCTCCATCGCCTAGCCCGAACTGACGTTCGTAGGCTCTTGACAACCGCCTGAAAATGACTGGAATTCTAGTCACGATGAGTGAAGAAAGCACATACGACATACGTTATGCACCCGCGGTCAAAGCCCATCTGCGGGTGATCGAGCGCACATAATTGAGGAGACACAGATGCAACTCACCCACCACATGACGCTGAACGGCCCACGCTGGGCGCTGGACGGTCACTTTCTGCCGAAAAACATGCGGCTGGGCACGCTGTTGAGCCTGCCCCGGCCCGCCATGCTCCACAATTTGCATGAAAGCCTGACGGCTGAACCAGCCGGGGGCGACCTGCTGCCGCCGCTCGACGCCGACCACGAGGTCTGGGCTAGCGGGGTGACCTACCTGCGCAGCCGCGACGCCCGCCAGACCGAGTCGTCGGTGGCGGATGTGTATACGCGGGTGTATGAAGCTGAGCGCCCGGAGTTGTTTCTGAAGGCGATTGGCTGGCGGGTGGTGGGGCCGGGCGGTGTGGTGCGCTTCCGCCACGACAGCACCTGGGATGTGCCGGAACCAGAGATTGTGCTGCTGCTCAACCGCCACATGGAGGTGGTGGGTTACACGGCGGGCAACGATATGTCGTCGCGCTCCATCGAGGGCGAAAACCCGCTCTACCTGCCCCAGGCCAAAATCTACGACGGCTCCTGTGCCCTTGGCCCGGCCATCCAGCTCGCCACCGTTGAAGAGCTGCGCAACCTTGCCGTCAGCGTGGAGATCGAGCGGGGCGGCGCTGCGGTGTTTAGCGGCCACACCAGCGCCCACCAGATGAAGCGCCGCTTCGAGGAACTGGCGGCCTACCTTGGTCGCGCCCTGTCCTTCCCCTACGGCGCACTGCTGATGACCGGCACCGGCATTGTGCCGCCGGAAAGCTTCACCCTGCAATCGGGCGACGTGGTGCATGTACAGGTGGGCGAATTACGGTTGACGAACGGGGTGGAGCGGACGGAAGAGAAGTAGAACCAAGAACCAAGCCTGCCCCGAGTGCAGCCGAGTGGAACCAAGAACCGAGCGATGCACCATGACGAAACAGTGCCGTAGGGGCCGACTGGCGTGTCGGCCCGCAATGCATACATTGACAAGACAACGGCGTCGGGGCATCGTCTCAGACCCGCCCGCAATGCAAACGATGAGCGCTGAACGGTGAGAAACGAGAACCGAGAACCCGAACGATGACATTGCAACGGTGTAGGGGCGTGGTCTCAGACCCGCCCGCAATGCAAAACAATGGTGGTGCAATGCTGGAGGAAGACACACAAGACCGTACCCAAGGTATACGTAGGTGATGCGATGACACAATTCGACTGGCTTAAACTAGCCCATATTGTTGGAGCATTTTCCTCTAGCCATGGCGTAGAGAGCTATTCATCAGACATGGCACCTGTCGCCCTGGATCAACTGCTCGGTTCAGACATGCTGCACGATGCAGTCGAATGCTGTCTTAACCTGCGCCCTGGTTGGGGTATTGCCGAGCTGATCCTGCGTCAGCTCGAATCACCTACGGCAATGGAGTATTGCTCAACTATTTATTTGACAAGCGATGACACAGATCGTCGCAGGGCAGCAGCCTGGTTGCTGGGCACAATTGGCAATCGTCGGGCCGCTTCGTCTATTGCCCCGTTTCTAGCCGATCCACAACCAGGCGTTCAACAGGCTGGAATGAAACTGCTACGACGCTGGATGCATGACAACATGGAAAACACTGCCATGCTTGCATTGCTGAGCCAGGCCGAACAGCACGAGAACCCCACCATTCGTGCGGAAGCAGAATATATGCGCAGATTCATTGCGTATGCTACGACGTTCGATCAACAATTCAAAAGTCAAAAGTGATTTGCCACACGATACGCTCGCCCTGCGATGTAACGCTTTAACGCTGCAACAGCGCAATGATTGCCTCGTTACAACATCCCCGCCACCTCGGCCCTAGTTGGCGGGTTGGCCCCGGCGCGGGTGCAGTTGATGGCGGCGGCAGCGGCGGCAAAACGCAGCACCTCGGTCAGTTCAGCGGCGGGCAGGCTGGCCAGAGACTCACGGCTGTAAACGCCGCGCTCGGCCAGTCCAGTCAGCATCCCGGCGTTGAAGGTATCGCCAGCGCCCACCGTGTCGGCCACCTGCACCGGGAAGATGGGAACTGCCTGGAGTGCTTCGCCGGGGCGGAGGGCCAGCCCGCCTTTGCCGCCCTGCGTCACCACTACCAGGGCTGGCCCCTCCCTGGCAATGGCGGCGGCGGCCTCCTCCAACGGCACACCCGGCATGTACCAGCCCAGGTCAGCGGCACTGATTTTGAAGATGTCGGTGCGGGCGGTGAGCCGGGCCAGTCGCGCCCGGTAGCCCGCTTCATCCTTCACCAGGCCGGGACGCAGGTTGGGGTCGAGTGACAGCAGCGCCTGGCTCTTGAGCCGCCCGAAGGTGGTCTCAATGGCGTCGGGGGTGCTGCCGCGCAACAGGCTGATCGAGCCGATATGCAGGATGGCGGTCTCCTCAAACAGGGCCTGGGGCAGCTCATCCGCCGTCAGCAGCGTGTCGGCGGCCCCTTCGCCATAAAACGAGAAGGCCGGTTCGTTGTCCTCAATCGCCACAAAGGCCAGCGTGCTGAGGGCTTCGTCGTTGAGCAGAAAGCGCGTATCAATGCCCTCGCCCTCGGCATAGGCCCGCAGCCTGCGCCCAAAAAAGTCGGTGGAGACTTTGCCTGCGAATGCGGTGGGCTGGCCGAGGCGGGCCGTGCCCACAGCGACGTTGAGCAGCGAGCCGCCGGGGAACATACGAAACCCGACGGTGTTGCCGCCTTCTTCAATGGGCAGAAAATCGATCAGAATTTCACCCAGGCTGGTGATGAGTCTATGCATCTTTTCCTCGCTTTGGAGATACGAGCTACGACGGAACTACTTTGTTCGTAAAAAACTCTTTGCAGGCTATAATCAAGTTTCGCTCTCAGTCGCATTCAATCCACTTTCGGCGGCCTGACGTAAGGCTAGAAATGCTTCTTTCAGAGGATAGCCGACGGCACGTTCGGGTTCAGCTAGAACCAAGCGTTGGTACATTTCAAGAAACTGCATGCGGAGCCGGTGGAACAGGTGTAAAAAATGGCGTACAAAACCAATACAATCTAACACTGCCACTTCTATGCCCTGCGTGGTTACATATAAACTAGCAGCGTATTCCTCAACCGTCGGGTCAACAGCCTCGGTGGTAATAAAGATGTAATTATCAATGCGCGTTCCAAGACGAGCGATTTTTTGTACCGCCCGATCCAGATCTTCACGGGTGACCCGCCGCAACTTCATTTCGTAGCTTGTCACCAGACGATTGTCGGCTTCTAACACAATCTCAACATCCCCAAGTGCCCCAGTTTGCTCATCGGCTGCATTATGGGCCTGCAATGGCAACAGGCGTTCACCAAGGTGAGCAGCTGCAACTTCGTATGCTGCCGCTATCACCAGGACTGGTAAACGACTCGCCAGGGGTAGGCGGAGGTGTTGGGCAATCAGGCCGACGATGGTTTCCACCGAGAGTGGAATGCCGCCCGCCGAAGATTGAAGCCCTGCGAGCAACGTTGCAATGCGCTGCTGATTTTCATTACGCACCCGAGTCAGCCAGCGTATAACCTCAGCAAGAAGATCGGCTGCTGCCACCCGCTGCGTATGCACATCGTCAAGCAGACAGAGCAAAGTTTGGTAAAGTTTTGGCGGACGGCCCACCAGGTTTAAATCCGGTGTGAGGGTTGTGTTCCGGTTGCGAAAGGCGGGCGTGAGAAAAGCGGTCGTTGGATTGCAAGGCAGTTGGTACCGACTGACAAATGCGGTGACGTATGCTTCATCGTAGGTTCGCCCGGAAAAGGTATCTATGCCGCCGATTTCAGTGTACGGTTTACGCACATCTACCTGTGGCTGATGTAGTTTCGCCAGCAAACAGGCCAGCAAAAGACGTGAACCAGAACGATTTTGCACGTTTCGGCAAACATATTCAACGCGCTCACCTATTGTGGCATCCGCTACAAACGCGGTGTCAAGACTCGCTTCAGCCTGACGGTAGGCCTGTTCAAGAATGTCAGCAGGAGTTATCGTCATCAACAGTTGATGCTATACCTCTAATTCAAGCACCTTCTGAATAGGTGTTTTCCGGCGGGAGCGTTCAGCAGGAGCAGCGCCTTCCTTTACTTGAGCGTCTGTTGCGGGCACAAGCACTGCCGCGTCAACCTCATAATTCACCCACAGCACCTCGGTGCGGGGCGTTTTGACTGAGTGGCAGCGCTTGACGGGAGCCTCGATGCAGTCCCACTCGCGGTAGAGAGCGTCCATCAAGGTGCCGTGGTAGCCGGAAACAGCCACTTTGCCATGCACACGGCTCAGCACAGCAGCCAGTTCTTCGTGCTGGGCATCGGTCATCTCGTGGGCATAGGCATTGCTGTCGCCCCGTGAGTCGTGGGGATAGGGCGGGTCGCAGTAGAAAAGCGTTTCGGGGCTATCATAACGGCGAATGACCTCCAGCGCGGGGGCGTGTTCAAGCTGCACCCGCAGCAGGCGCTGGGCAATCAGCGGCAGGTCTTCTACGCTACCCAACCAGCGCGATACAGCCCCTGCCATGCCCGCCCTGCTGGTCAGCAGGCAGTGGGCCCAGCGCCCGCCGCTGGCCTTCTGGGCCAGGCCCGTCCGCACCTGCCGGGCCCGCACAAAAAAGCGCCTGGCCCGCTCCAGGGCCGACTCGCGTCCGGTGGTGGCAGCGATAGCCAACTCAAATTCCTCACGGGAAAAGGGCGTCAGGCCAATTGCCTCAACCAACTCCTGCTTCTGGTCGCGCAGCACCCGAAAGAAGTTTACCACCTCGCCGTCAAGATCGTTGTAGGTTTCCACCGGGGCGGGCTGCCGGTTGATTAACACCGCTGCTGAGCCACCAAATGGCTCACAGTAGTGCTGGGCCTGCGGCAGCAATGGCAATAACCAGTCGAGGTGGCTGTATTTCCCGCCGTACCAGCCAAAGGCAATAACTTTACCCATATATATCTTCCTAACTCTGCGCGTATGTAGACAGTATACACCCGGAACAGCGGGACAATTATACACGTTTTAGGATAAACTACAAATTCAAAAAATAGGTTTGTAGATTACGTCGTTCAACCATACGCCTGCGTCCGCCGCGTCCCGCACGACTCGCGCACAATCAGCTCGGCGGAAAGGACGACGCGGCGGGACGGTTCATTGGATTGCCCGCCGATCCGTTCCAGCAGCATGTCGGTGGCAATTGTGCCATAGCTTTCGGCGGGCTGGGCCATCACGGTGAGAAAGGGGCAAAGCAGCGAGGCGTAGTCAATATCATCAAAACAAACCAGGGCTACATCGTCGGGGGTGGCGAGCCGATGTTCGCGCAGTGCCCGCACCGCCCCCACCGCCACCAGATTGTTGACGGCGAAGATGGCCGTTGGGCGCTCCTTCAGCCAGAGCAGCCGCTGGGTAGCGCGGTAGCCGCTTTCAATATCAAACTCTGACGGCACCACCAGCGCTGGGTCGAAAGCCAGGTTCGCCGCCTCTAGCGCCTGCCGGTAGCCCGCCTGACGATCACGTGAGGTGGACACATAGCTCTGGCCCGCAATCATGGCGATGCGCTGATGGCCGCTGTCGGTGAGGAGTTGCACCAGTCGCCGGGCATCACCCACACTGTCGCCCTGCACCAGGTCGCCCTCCACCGCCGCCACCGCCCGATCCACCAGCACCAGCGGCACCCCGTAGCCCGCCATCTGGCTCAACTGCCCTTGCGAGGTGTCGCCAACGGGGGCGATGACGATGCCCTCAACGCGGTAGGCCAGCATGGCCTGGAGGCTGGCCGCTTCTCGCTCCAGCTGCCCATCGGTGTTGCACAAAATAATTTGGTAGCCTGCTTCGCGAGCGACTGCCTCGGCCCCCTGCACAATGCGGGTAAAAAAGGGATTGGCCACGTCGGGCAGAATCAGCGCTAGCGTGCGGGTACGCTGCCCCGAAAGGCCCCGGGCCAGGCTGTTGGGAACGTAACCAAGCTCGGCAATTGCCTGCTGCACCCGTTGGCTGGTTTCCTGCAGCACGTTTTGGCCGCCGTTAATCACTCGTGAAACCGTCATCGGCGAAACTCCGGCCAGACGGGCAACGTCGCGAATCGTTACAGGCATAACTTCACCTTATGGTACATGTAACATTGTATGTTGATTGTACGGCCTGTTGAAGGAATGTCAAGAGGGAGTTTGCTAGAAGTAAGCCGTTGCCATGGCCCAATAGGCGCTTGACATTTAGGAAAATAGTGCTACTATCCTGGTAACGCTACCAGAACGAACCAATAATTATTGTAGCCTCGATGAGAGCTTGCGCTGGCTGCCACGGTAGTACCGCTCTGGCCTATGTGTGAAATAGCGCACAAATAGCCAGCTGAAGCGGTTCTTAACCACCTCTTGACAAAGCAGCGTCAAGCGTATATCTTGTAGTACACCCTGACTCGTTTTACTTGTTGGTACCGGAACCATCGCGGACATAGGCCCGGCCTGGTGCTGCACCACCCCAAAGTGGCGAGCAACGCCGGGCGGACTTCTTTCAATCGTCTGAATCGAGCGCACCTTTGCGGGTCAACCCGGTGTGGGGTTGCATCTGTAGACCGATGTCGGTACGTGGAGGATTGTGTGGGCGAGAGCCTGGTGACGATGGAAGGGATCGAGAAGCGTTTCCCCGGTGTTTATGCCCTGGAAAACGCCCGCTTCGATCTGCGCCCCGGCGAGGTGCATGCCCTGCTCGGCGAAAACGGCGCGGGCAAATCCACCCTGATGAAAATCCTGGCCGGGGTGCATCAGCGTGATGGGGGCCGCATTCTCTATCGAGGCAAGCCGGTGGAAATCCCCAACCCACGGGCGGCACTGCAACTGGGAATCAGCATGATCCACCAGGAATTGCAGTTGATGCCCCACCTCACCGTGGCCCAGAATATCTTCATCGGGCGGGAACTCCGGCGGGGGATGCCCTTCTGGCTCGACGAGCGGGCGATCAACGCGCAGACTCAGCAGCTGTTTGATGCCATGCACCTGGCGATTGATCCGCGCACCATGGTGGCCGACTTGACGCTGGCCAAACAGCAGTTGGTTGAAATCGCCAAAGCCCTTTCGTACAACGCCGAAGTGCTGATTATGGACGAGCCGACCGCGCCGCTCACTGAAACCGAGATTGACGAATTGTTTCTCATCATCCGGCGGCTGCGCGACAAGGGCGTGGGCATTGTCTACATCTCCCACCGCCTCGAAGAGATTCAACGCATTACCGACCGCACCACCGTGATGCGCGACGGCCACTATGTGGACACGGTGCAGACGGCGGATGTTTCGCTTGAGCGCATCATCAGCATGATGGTGGGCCGCGCTATCTATGAGTCCGCGCCGGAGTTGCCTGTGGAGCAGAACGCCGAAGTGGTGCTGGAAGCGAAGGGCCTGCGGCGGGGCCGGGCCATCCGCAACGTAAGCTTTACGCTGCGGCGGGGCGAAATTCTGGGCATGGCGGGCCTGGTGGGGGCTGGCCGCACCGAGGTGGCCCGGGCCATCTTTGGGGCCGACCCGCTGGAGGCGGGCGAGGTGCTGGTGAAGGGCCAACGCGCCAACATCAAAAGCCCTGCCGACGCGGTGCGCTATGGCATCGGTTACCTTTCCGAAGATCGCAAACGCTACGGGCTGACCCTGGGCATGGATGTGCAGACCAACATTGTCCTGGCGGCCTACCACAAGTTCCAACGGCTGCTGGGCTGGATGCACGATGGCAACGTGCGCACCACTGCCGAACACCACGTGAAAGGGCTGGCGATCAAGACGCCCAGCGTGCAGCAGACGGTGAAAAACCTTTCCGGCGGCAACCAGCAAAAGGTGGTGATAAGCAAATGGCTTACCGCCAACACCGATATTCTGATCTTCGACGAGCCGACGCGGGGCATTGACGTGGGCGCGAAGAGCGAAATCTACCA
This sequence comes from Chloroflexaceae bacterium, assembly GCA_025454695.1. GTDB lineage: Bacteria > Chloroflexota > Chloroflexia > Chloroflexales > Chloroflexaceae > JALONX01. The sequence continues at coordinate 4,223 of JALONX010000044.1, read as the reverse complement.
CCTGCTCAACGAGCTGGCCCGGCAAGGCAAGTCCATCATTATGATCTCGTCCGAATTGCCCGAGATTTTGCGCATGAGCCACCGCATCCTGGTAATGTGCGAAGGCCGCATCACCGGCGAGCTTAGCAGCGCCGAGGCAACGCAGGAGAGGATTATGACCTACGCGACCATGCGGGAAGGCTGAAAGTGCTGAGTCCTGAGTGCTGAGTGCTGAGGTTTCCGTGATGCGTAAAACGTGATGCGTACTGCGTACTGGGTACTGCGTAATCCGTAATCCGTAATCCGTAATCCGTAATCCGTGATGTGTAACTCTATTATTTAATTCATCCTTCATCCTTCATCCTGTTCTGGTCACCGCTTATGCAAACGACGGTTTCGATGAAAAAGGTGCTGGTTGGTTCCAACGCCATGCAGCGGGTGATGGCGTTTGGGGCGCTGATCGGCCTGTTTGTAGTGTTTTCGCTGGCCTCGCCCAACTTTTTGCAGTTCGACAATATCGTCGGCATTCTGCTGGCCACGGCGGTGAACGGCGTGCTGGCCCTCGGTGTCACCTTTGTGATTATCACCGGCGGGATTGACCTCTCCATCGGCACGGTGATGACCTTTGCAGCGGTGATGACGGGCGTGTTTATCACCAACTGGCAGCTGCCGGTGCCGCTTGGGGTGCTGGGCGGGCTGGCGGCGGGGGCGCTGTGCGGCTTTGTCAATGGCGTGGTGATTGCCAAACTCAACATTCCATCCTTTATCGCTACCCTGGGCATGCTGAACGTGGCCAAGGGCCTGGCCCTGGTTATCTCCGACCTGCGCCCGATCTACTTCAACGACACACCCGCCTTTAACCAGCTTACCATGGGTTCCCTCCTTGGTGCCATCATCCCCGGCTTCGACATTCCCAACGCGGTGCTGATTTTGTTTGGGGCGGCGATTATCGCCAGTGCGGTGCTGTCGAAGACGATTCTGGGGCGCTACACCTTTGCCCTGGGCAGCAACGAAGAAGCCACCCGCCTTTCCGGCGTTAAGGTGGATAACTGGAAAATCGCCATCTACACCGTCACTGGCCTGTTCAGCGGCCTGGCTGGCGTGATGATCGCCTCGCGCCTTAACTCGGCCCAGCCAGCCCTGGGCCAGGGCTATGAGCTTGACGCCATCGCCGCCGCCGTGATTGGCGGCACCTCGTTGAGCGGCGGCCAGGGCAGCATTCTCGGCACTATCATCGGCGCGTTTATCATCAGTACGCTCACCAACGGGCTGCGCATTCTCTCGGTGCCGCAGGAATGGCAGACGGTGATTACGGGCGGCATTGTCATTCTGGCCGTCTATCTCGATATTATCCGCCGCCGGAAATAGCCCCTCATCGGTTGTACGCTCAAACGTGAGCTTACAATAGTCAGACGCTCAGTGTTGCAAGGAGGCAAACGCATGGTGACGAAGAAGTTGGTCAGTTCGCTCTCAGGTCTTCTCGTGGCTGGTTTGCTGATCACTGGCTGTGGCGCAACGCAGCCCGCAGCCCCGGCCTCCACTGCCGCGCCCGCCGCAGGCGCAGCAAGCTCAGGCGAGGCAAAGCCCTACATCCCGATCATCTCAAAGGGCTTCCAGCACCAGTTCTGGCAGGCGGTAAAATCGGGCGCGGAGCAGGCATCGCGCGATTTCAACGTGGACATTACCTTTGAGGGGCCGGAAAGCGAGGCCCAGGTGGACAAGCAGATGGAAATGCTCCAGACGGCCCTGAACAAAAAACCCGCCGCCATCTGCCTGGCAGCGCTGGACAGCAAAGCCATGGTGCCGTTGCTAGAAAAGGCCAAAGCCGAGAACATCCCGGTCATTGGCTTCGACTCGGGCGTGGACAGCGACATCCCCGTCACCACCGCCGCCACCGACAACATTGCCGCTGCTGGCGAGGCTGCCGACCGCATGGCGACCCTGATTGGCGGCAGCGGCGAAGTGGGCGTGATTGTGCATGACCAGACCAGCCGCACCGGCATTGACCGCCGCGACGGCTTTGTGCAGCGCATGGAGGCCCAGCACCCCAACATCAAGATCGTTGACATCCAGTACGGCGGCGGCGACCATCTGAAATCCACCGACCTGGCCAAAGCCATGATCCAGGCCCACCCGAACCTCAAGGGCATTTTTGGCGCAAACGAAGGCTCGGCGATTGGTGTGCTGAACGCGGTGAAGGAGCTAAATCGGGAAGGCCAGGTGATGGTGGTGGGCTACGACTCGGGCAAGCAGCAGATTGATGCCGTCACCAGTGGTGTGATGGCTGGCGCAATCACTCAAAATCCGGTGGGCATTGGCTACAAGTGTGTTGAAGCTGCCGTTAAGGCCATTAAAGGCGAGACGCTGCCCAAGACGATTGACACCGGCTTCTTCTGGTACGACAAGAGCAACGTCAACGACGAGAAGATTAAGCCACTGCTGTACAACTAAGCCGTGTTAGCTCTCGCAAAGGCGCAAAGGCGCAAAGGGGCCGCAGAGGTTTGTCAAACTCTGTTCCTTTGTGGGCTTTGCGCCTTTGCGAGCGTTTTTCAGAAACAATTGTCAATTCATTATGCTGAAATACCGACTGCTTCATCCCGAAATTCTGGCGGCGCTCGGCGGGGCGGGCCACGGCGCACAGGTGCTAATCGCCGATGGCAACTACCCGTTTGATATTCGCTCCAACCCGGCGGCGCGGCGGGTCTACCTCAACCTCGCGCCGGACATGCTCAAGGTGACGGATGTGCTGGCGGTGCTGGTAGACGCCATGCCCATCGAAGCCGCCCATGTGATGGTGCCGGACACGGGTGAGGAACCGGCGATTTTTGCCGAGTTTCGGGCGCTGTTGCCGGGCCTGGAGCTGGAAAAACTGGGCCGTTTCCCCTTCTACGATGCCGCCCGCAGCCCGGAACTGGCCCTTGTCATCGCCACCGGCGAACGGCGGGTGTATGCCAACCTGCTCCTCACCATCGGCGTCGTCCCCCCTGCATAAATTTCACCACGGAGGACGCGGAGGGCACGGAGGTTTCGGATTTTACCGCAGAGGCGCGGAGGACGCGGAGGTTTTTGCTTCTGAAGTTCTCTGCGCCCTCTGCGTCTCTGCGGTGAGTTAAATCCGGTATACTCGCCGGGCGTTGTCGGCCCAGAGTTTGCGCTGCGCCCCCTCGGACATGTGGGCGGTGAGCGAGTCCAAGGTTTCGACCCAGCGGAGGTAGCTGCTGGCCAGCGTCGCCACCGGCCAGTCGCCGCCGAAGAGAACGCGGGCTGGGCCAAAACACTCCAGCGTATGCTCCACATAGGGCCGCAGGTCGTCCGCCGTCCAGGTTGCATGGTCAGCCTCGGTCACCATCCCACTGATTTTGCAAACCACGTTGGGCAGCGCAGCCAATTCCCGCAGCTGCTCGCGCCATGGTTCCAGCAGGCCGTTTTTAATGTCGGGCTTGCCCAGGTGGTCGAGGATGAAGCTGGTCTGGGGGCAGCGCCGCACCAGTTCGGTGGCGCTGGCCAGTTGCCAGTGGCGAATGCAGATATCGAAGGAGAGGCCGTACTCCGGCAAGAGACGGACGCCTTCCACAAAGCCGGGCCGCAGGCAGAAGGCCGCGTCTGGCTCGTCCTGCACCAGCCGCCGCACCCCCTTGACGCGGGAACCAATCGCCACCAGCGCTTCCAGGTAGCTGCGCAGCGCCGCACCGTCTTCCACCGGGGCCGCGGCGACAATAGCCTGAATGCGCGGCTCTTCCGCCGCTAGCGCCTCAACCCACTGCGCTTCCAGCAGGCGGTAGCTGGGGGCCACATCCACCTCAAGATAGACTATCGCCTCGACCTCAACTCCCTCCGTGTGCTGGCGAAACTCCGCCGGGCCAAAGGGTTTGTTGAGCGCATCGAGGCCGTCAGTCCAGGGCATGCGGAAGCGGCGCGGATCCCACAAATGCACATGTGAGTCGATGATTGGGCAGGGGGGCATAGGCGCTCCTTGAATTGAGAGTGGAGAGTTGAGAATGGAGAATGATGAGAACCGAGAACCGAGAACCGAGAACCAGGAACCACATGGTAGTTCACCACAGAGGTTTTGAACAAATGCACGTCGTAGGGGCGAACACAAGATTCGCCCACCATGCAAATGACGTTTAATGCAACCACAGTGCCGTAGTGCCGCAGCAGCGCCGTAGCCGTAGGAGCCGTAGCCGTAGGAGCCGTAGCCGTAGGAGCCGTAGCCGTAGGAGCCGTAGCCGTAGGAGCCGTAG
>JALONX010000662.1 GCA_025454695.1 Chloroflexaceae bacterium | reverse complement strand
ATTTCCTTCATTTCCCTTATTTCCTTTGCAGTTTCACCATGCTCAATTCTCACCTCTCACCTCTCACCTCCGCCGTGAAAAATCAGGGCAAAAATTCGCGCAGCCAGCCCTTAAAGCGTTCGTAGGTGTTACCCCAGCCGTTCCGCTCCTGGAGACCGCTGTGGGGCGTGTTCAGCATTGCCAGGCCGTGGCGCGAACCCCAACGCAGCAGGCCCACCGCCGTGGCGTAGGGCGGTGTATCCAGCGTATCGGCCAGGCCCGACAGGTCGTTCGGCACACCAACCCGGACGGGCACACCAAGCATGTCCCGCACCAGTTCGTCGAAGCGGGGCAGTTGGGCACAGCCGCCGGTCAACACAATCCCGGCAGGCAGCATGCCTTCAAACTCGCTGCGGCGGATCTCGTTGTAGATCAGCTCCACAATCTGCTCCGCCCGCGACTGCAAAATCTCGTTCAACAGGTGACGGCTGACCTTCTGCTTCTCCCCCATCGTCAGCGTGTCCACATCAATCAGATCGTTGGGGTCGTTCGGCTCGGGCGGGTCGCCGGCAATGGCGCAGCCGTAGCGCAGCTTCAGATATTCGGCGGTGTTGTGGGGCGTGTGCAGCACATACACAATATCGTTGGTGAACTGGTTGCCGCCCACCGGAATGACGCTGGTGTGGTAGACTCCGCCATTTACAAAAATGGCGATGTCAGTGGTGCCGCCGCCAATGTCCACCAGCATCACGCCGCGGTCTTTGTCTTCCGGCGACAGCACGGCCTCGCCTGAGGCCAGCGGCTGAAGCACCAGGTCATCAATCTCAACCCCGGCCTTCTGCACACTCTTGATCAGGTTTTGAATGGCCATCACCTCGCCAGTAACGATGTGCGTCTCGACCTCCAGCCGGAAGCCACTCATGCCAATCGGGTCGCGGATGCCATCATTACCATCCACCTGGTAGGCCCGTGGGATCACATGGATGATATCCCGTTGGGTGGGCACCGCCACCGCCTGAGCCGACTCAACGGCGCGGGCGATGTCGCTGCGGGTGATCTCGTGGTCGGGCCGACCAACGGCGGCGACCCCCCGGCTGTTGAGCGAAGAGATGTGCCGCCCGGCGATGCCCACAAAGGCCGTGCCAATACGGTAGCCGCTCACCCGCTCGGCCTTCTCCACGCTGGTGGTGATGGCGTTCACCGCGTCTTCGATGTTCACCACCACCCCTTTGTCCAGCCCTTTGCTGGCAGTCAGGCCCACGCCGAGGACATTCACTTTGCCGCTCTCGTGAACCTGCGCCACAACGGTGCAGACCTTGGTGGTTCCCACGTCAATCCCGACAATTGTTCGTTGCATAGGCGCTCTCCGACGTTAGATGCTAGACGGCGACAATGATGCAGCGTGGTCTACCATGCTACGGTTGCTGGCTGGTCGCTGTTGGTTGTGCTGGCTGTACGTTTTGATAAAACGGCGTTGTGGGCCGCAAATCCATGTAGGTAAACTGGGTGCTGTCCTTCAACAGCTCCTTAAAGATCGACAATTTCTCGTCGAGCCGTTCGCTTCGCCCAAACACAACCGTCTGGTTGCTGGCCAAGCGAATGTAGACACCCAGGGCAAAATCCCATCCAATCTGGGCGGGCGTAACATTAAGTTCAGCGGGCAGACGCAACGCCAGCACCTGGGCCAGTTTCAGCGCATCCGGGTCAACCTGGTCGCCTGGTTCGAGCAAGTGCTTCGATGTGTCCACAATCACCAGAAACGGCCTGGACTCATCAGCAACGGCGGTGAGTTGTTCGGAACTGTCCAGCACTTTGCCGCTGCTATCTACCAGATATTGCACCGGGCCAAGCTGCCAGCGCACCTCGGGCCGCCGCTCCACAATCGTCACCACCGCCTGGTTGGGCAGGGCCACCCGCATGCTGGCCCGTTCCACATAAGGGTTTTGCAGCAGCCGCTCCATCGCCGCCGCCTCATCCACATACCAGATCGGCGTACCGTTTAGCCCGGCCAGTTCTACCACCGCTTCCGGCTTGAGGGCGCTGGTACCTTCCACCTGCACCTGCTGCACCGTAAAGGTGTTGGACGAGAACAGGTAGGCCAACACGCCCAGCACCACCAGCAGCAACCCCGCGCTGAAGAGCCGCCCGCTGAGCAGCCAGGCCTGCATGGCACGGCGCGGGCCGGGTTGCACCTGCGACTCGTGCTTCAGCGAGACGGTGGTGCGCGTGCGTACACGCCGCGCCTCTACCCGTGCTTTAGTGTTGGGAGTGTTGTAATCCATAATCGTCCGTGAGAACCGAAAACCAAACAGATAATCCGTAATGCGTAAACTGCAACCTAATACCCGAAGCAAATCACGCAGTACGCAGTACGCAGTACGTAGTACGCATTACGTTCGTCGCCGCTCCACCGCCAGCGCCACCAGCCGATCCAGCAACTCCCCATAGCCGAGGCCGCTGGCCTGCCACATTTTGGCGTACATGCTGACGGGTGTGAAGCCTGGCATCGTGTTGACCTCGTTCAGCCACAGCTCGCCGGTCTCTTTGTTGAGCAGAAAATCCACCCGCGCCAGCCCGGCCCCGTTAATGGACAGAAACGCTTTACAGGCTAGTTCCTGCACCTGGGCCACCAGGCCCGCGTCAATCGGCGCAGGAATAATGATCTCCGAACCGCCACTGAGATATTTGGCCTCGTAGTCATACCACTCGCCGGAGGGCACTACCTCGCCGGGAACACTGGCTTCCGGCGCTTCGTTGCCCAGCACGCTCACCTCAATCTCGCGAGCCGGAATGCCCTGCTCGATCACGATGCGTGAGTCGTAGCGGGCGGCTTCCGCCAGTCCGCCAGCTAGCTCATCGCGGGTTTTGGCCTTGCTGATGCCCACGCTGCTGCCCATGTTGGCCGGTTTCACAAACATTGGGTAGCTCAAGCGCGACTCAATCTGCATGCATGCGGCGGTCGCGTCCCGCTGCACATCGGTTCGGCGCACCAGCAGCCAGGGCAACACCGGCAGCCCGGCGGCGGTGAAAACCGCCTTCATCAAGGCCTTGTCCATACCCACGGCGCTGGCCGCCACGCCACAACCCACGTAGGGCAGGCCCGCCAGCTCTAGCAGACCCTGCACCGTGCCGTCCTCGCCCATCGGCCCATGCAGCACGGGGAAGACGACATCAATCTGCCCAAGAACCGAGAACCCAGAACCAAGAACCAGGAGTTCTTCGTGTGGCACAATCACCGCCTGTCCCGAAGACGATTCTCGGTTCCCCTCGACAGCGCGGTTCGTGAGCTTGTCGAACGGCAGGGCAGACCCGGTTCCTGGTTCTCCTCCGGGCAACAGCGCATGGTCGGCGGCGGCGATGAGCGCGGCGGGCGCAGTGGGGCCAGCGATCCAGCGGCCTTCTTTGGTGATGCCAATGGGCAGCACGTTGTATTTCGCCGGGTCTAGCCCTGCCATCACCGCCTGCGCCGAGACAATGGAAACTTCGTGTTCGCCGCTCTGTCCGCCGAAGAGCACTGCTACTGTCTTCATAAAGTTAAGTTATGAGGTATAAATGATGAAGTATGAAAATTGCATTCCCTTCATACTTCATCATTCATACTTCATACCTAGAGTATCTGCACTTCCAGTTCCAACTCAATCCCAAACTGCCGCTGGACTTCCGCCTGCGCCCGCTCGACCAGGGCCAGAATGTCGTTGCTGCTGGCCCCGCCAAGGTTGACGATGTAGTTGCCGTGCCGTTCGCTGATCTCCGCACCGCCGATGCGGGTGCCTTTGAGTCCAGCTTGTTCAATGAGTCGCCCGGCGCTCTGGCCTGGCGGGTTTTTAAACACGCTGCCGCAGGAGCTGCCCCAGGGCGTTTTGCCCTTGCGCTCAGCGGCGATGCTAGCCATGGTTGCGGCCAGCTCCGCCGGGTCAGCCCGGTGTAAACGCAGTTCAGCAGCGAGAACAACCGAGAACCGAGAACCAGGAACCAAGAACCGCCCCGCATCCGCTGCTGATAGGTTCTCGGTTCCCCTTGTCTGCGCTCGGGGACCGTGCCGTTGATGAAGAGCCAGGCCCGTTGCAGCACCGAGGCGATGTCGCCGCCGTAGCAGCCAGCGTTGCCGAAGACCGCGCCCCCAACGCTGCCCGGCAGCCCTTCGGCCCATGCCAGCCCGCCCCAGCCCAGCGCCGCCACCCGCCGCACCGTCCCGGCCATGGGTGCGCCCGCCTCGACGTACAACGTCGCGAATTGAGAATTGAGCGTTGAGAGTTGAGAATTAGGGTCATTCGACGTTCTCAATTCTTCATTCTCAATTCTCCATTGTTTGGCCACATACCGCAGCACCAGGCCAGGGAAGCCTTCGTCGCGGGCAAGCAGATTGGTGCCGCCGCC
>JALONX010000661.1 GCA_025454695.1 Chloroflexaceae bacterium | reverse complement strand
TTTTGGCGAGCCGCGCTTTTCGGAATTTGAATGCCGCGAGCGCGACCTGACCTACGCCGCTCCCTTGCGGGTGAATGTGGAGCTGCGCATTCTCTCCACTGGCGAGATCAAGGAGAGTGAACTCTTTCTGGGTGACTTCCCGATGATGACCGATAACGGTACCTTTATTTATAACGGTGCCGAGCGTGTGGTGGTGTCACAGCTCATCCGCTCGCCGGGCGTCTATTTTAAGGACGACAAAGAACCGACTAGCGGGCGCTCGCTGCACTCGGCCAAGCTGATCCCGAACCGGGGCGCATGGCTGGAGTTTGAAACCAACAAGCGTGATGTAGTCTCGGTCAAGGTTGACCGCAAGCGCAAAATTCCCGTCACCATCCTGCTGCGAGCGATTATGGCCTGGCAGGCTGATGAGGATGGCAATGGTCGCTGGGTGCCCGATAACGAGCTAGACAAGCACGGCCACGACGACCAGATGGTTGAGTTGCTGCGTGAAGTGGATGTGGTGCCTGAACACCCCTTCACCCGCGCTACGCTCGACAAAGACCCGGCCCGCAATAGCAAAGAGGCGCTCATGGAGCTGTATAAGCGCCTGCGCCCCGGCGACCCGCCCACGCTGGAAAACGCCCGTTCGTTGATCGAGTCGCTGCTGTTTAACCCGCGCCGCTACGACCTGGCCAAGGTGGGGCGCTACAAGCTCAACAAGAACCTGTGGGAGCGCGACACCCGCCGCGACCAGACCCGCAAAGCACCCGACATGAAGGTGCGCGTGCTGTTGCCCCGCGACATTGTGCGGATTGTGGAGCAGATTATTCTGCTGAACAATGGCCACGGCAAAGCCGATGACATTGACCACCTGGGCAACCGCCGTGTGCGCACGGTGGGCGAGCTGATCCAGCAGCAGTTCCGCGTCGGTCTGCTGCGGCTGGAGCGGGTGGTGAAGGAGCGCATGTCGCTGCAAGAGTCCGACACGGCGACGCCCAACGGTCTGATTAACATCCGGCCAGTGGTGGCAGCCATGCGCGAGTTCTTTGGTGGTAGCCAGCTCTCGCAGTTTATGGATCAGACCAACCCGCTGGCGGAGCTGACCAACAAGCGCCGTCTTTCGGCCCTTGGCCCTGGCGGTCTCAGCCGCGACCGGGCCGGCTTTGAGGTGCGCGACGTTCACCACAGCCACTACGGGCGCATCTGCCCGGTGGAAACGCCCGAAGGCCCCAACATCGGGCTTATCGGCACGATGAGCACGTTTGCCCGCGTGAACGAGATGGGCTTTCTCGAGACGCCCTATCGCAAGGTCTACAACTCGATTGACAACGCGCCGGTGTGGCAGGAAAAGGGCCTGCTCATCCGCGACGTGCGCGACCTGCGTACCGGCACCCTGATTGCCGCCCGTGGCAGCCGGGTGGACGAAGCGACGGCGCAGCGCATGGCGATTGGACTCATGCGCGGGCAGTTGCTGCGGGAAGATATTGTTGACCCTGCCAGCGGCGAAACATTGGCCGAGGCGGGCACCGAAATCAACCGCTCGCTGGCCGAGAAAATCGTCACCCTGCCGATCAAGAGCATCAAGATTGTGCCGATTGTCTCGCAGGAAGTGGACTACCTGAGCGCCGACGAAGAAGACCGCTTTGTGGTGGTGCAGGCCAACGCCCCGCTGGATGAGTTTAATCGCTTCAGCGAGCGCACTGTTTCGGGGCGCTTCGGCGAAGACTTCGTGGCTGAGCGGGTGGATCGGGTGGACTACATGGACGTGTCGCCCAAGCAGGTGGTCAGCGTCAGCACGGCGCTCATCCCCTTCCTGGAACACGACGACGCCAACCGTGCCCTGATGGGTTCTAACATGCAGCGGCAGGCAGTGCCGTTGTTGCGGCCCGACGCCCCGATTGTGGGCACCGGCATGGAATACCGCGCCGCCCGCGACAGCGGCCAGGTGGTGGTGGCCCGGGCCGATGCAGAGGTGCTGAGCGCCACTGGCGACCGCATTATTGTGGAGGAGAACGACGGCAACGTGCGGGAGTATCGGCTGCGCAAGTTTATGCGTTCCAACCAGGACACCTGTATCAACCAGCGCCCGAATGTGGTGCGGGGCGACCGGGTGAAGGCCGGACAGGTGATTGCCGACAGCAGCAGCACCGACAACGGCGAACTGGCCCTGGGCCAGAACATTCTGGTGGCCTACATGCCCTGGGAAGGCGGCAACTTTGAGGACGCTATTCTGGTGAGCGAGCGCCTGGTGCGGGAAGACATCTTTACCTCCATCCACATCGAAAAGTATGAGGTGGAGGCCCGCGACACCAAACTCGGCCCCGAAGAGATCACCCGCGACATTCCCAACGTGGGCCAGGACAGCCTGAAGAACCTGGACGACCGGGGCATTATCTATGTGGGTGCCGAGGTGCAGCCAAACGACATTCTGGTGGGCAAGATCACGCCGAAGGGCGAAACCGACCTGACGGCGGAAGAGCGCTTGTTGCGGGCGATCTTTGGTGAGAAGGCCCGCGAGGTGAAGGATAGCAGCCTGCGGGTGCCCAACGGCGTGCGCGGCAAGGTGATTGATGTTAAGGTCTTTTCGCGGGCGGAGGGCGCTGAACTGCCGGTGGGTGTGAACCAGACCGTGCGGGTGATGCTCTGCCAGAAGCGCAAGATCAGCCCCGGCGACAAGATGGCCGGACGCCACGGCAACAAGGGCGTGGTGAGCCGGGTGTTGCCGGTGGAAGACATGCCCTTCCTGCCCGATGGCCGCCCGGTAGACATCATTCTGAACCCGATTGGTGTACCGAGCCGTATGAACATCGGCCAGATTCTGGAAACGCACCTGGGCTGGGCCGCTGCCCGCCTGGGCTACCGTGTGGCTACCCCCGTGTTCGACGGGGCACATGAAAAGGATATCAAGGAACACCTGCGGCGGGCCGGGCTGCCTGCCGACGGCAAGGTGACGCTGTATGACGGGCGCACCGGCCTGCAGTTCGATAACCCGGTGACGGTGGGCTACGCCTACATGTTGAAACTGGCCCACCTGGTGGAAGACAAGATCCACGCCCGCTCCACCGGCCCCTACAGCCTGGTTACCCAGCAGCCGCTGGGTGGCAAGGCCCAGTTCGGTGGGCAGCGCTTCGGTGAGATGGAAGTGTGGGCGCTGGAAGCCTATGGCGCGGCCTACACCTTGCAGGAGATGCTCACGGTGAAGTCGGACGACGTGGTGGGCCGAGTGAAGACCTACGAAGCCATCGTCAAAGGCGAGCCAATTCAGGAAGCAGGCGTGCCCGAAAGCTTCAAGGTGTTGATTAAGGAACTACAATCCCTCGGCCTCAGCGTTGATGTGCTGACGGAGGATGAGAAGCTCGTCGAGCTGACCGATGACATTGACGGCGACCTGGCCGCCCTCGACGGGATTAACCTGAGCGGTATGGAACGGGGCGAGTTCTAAATCAATTGCAGATTGCAGATTGCAGATTGCAGATTGGCGTTCGTCAATCTGCAATCTGCAATCTGCAATCGTCAATCGGGAGACACAGATGCTTGAGATTAATGAGTTTAACGCCATCCGCATCAGCCTTGCGTCACCGGACGATATTCGCTCGTGGTCGCACGGTGAAGTAACAAAGCCGGAGACGATTAACTACCGCACGCTCAAGCCCGAGCGCGATGGCCTGTTTTGCGAGCGCATTTTTGGGCCAACCCGCGACTGGGAGTGCTACTGCGGCAAATATAAGCGCGTCCGTTATAAGGGCGTGGTGTGTGACAAGTGTGGTGTGGAAGTTACCCGCTCGAAGGTGCGCCGCGACCGCATGGGCCACATTAACCTGGCCTCGCCGGTGAGTCATATCTGGTTTGTGAAGGGCACGCCCAGCCGCCTGGGCTTGCTGCTCGATATTAGCCCGCGTAACCTGGAGCGGGTGCTCTACTTTGCTTCCTACGTCATCACCGATGTAAAGCCGGAGATGGTTGAGGGCCTGCGCGATGTGATTCAGCAGGAATATGGCCAGAAGCGCGAAGCTATTCAGCAGCAGGCCGAAGGCAAGCGGGTGGAGATGTCGTCCCAACTGACCCAGGATCTGGGCGGGATGGAGACAGCCCAGGTTTCGACGCAGCGCCAGATTGAAGAAGAC
>JALONX010000660.1 GCA_025454695.1 Chloroflexaceae bacterium | reverse complement strand
GGCCACGAACCAGCCTGCTGCTGCCGACCCGACGCCCGCACCTGCCGCCCCGGCAACGAGCGACGAGCCAGAACTGACGCCTTTCTCGCTCAGCGAACTCGGGCTGAGTGATGACGAGATCGCTTCGCTGGGCCTGGAGGCCACGAACCAGCCTGCCGCTGCCGACCCGACACCAACACCTGCCGCCCCGGCAACGAGCGACGAGCCAGAACTGACGCCCTTCTCGCTGGCCGAGCTTGGGCTAAGTGACGACGAAATCGCCTCGCTGGGGCTGAGTGAGTCCAGCCAACCCGAAAGTTCTTCGTCGGCGGCGAATGTCGAACCAGGGGTCACCCCCTTCTCGCTTGATGACCTGGGCACGACTGATCAGGGAATTGCCTTCCCCGAACCGCCGATACGAGGCACCGGCTCACTTGATCTAGGGGCTGACCTGGAACCATTCTCGTTTGATGATTTGGAAACAGGCGACCCTTTTGGAACTGGTGACACTGGCGCTAACCGTGAACTTGGCATCACTGCTGAAGAGCTGGAGGGACTGGATCTGGGTACACTGGAAGCTGCCGCTCAGGGCGGTGCCGGTGCAGCTGGAGCAGTCGCCACACTCGATGACTTAATGAATCTGGGCCGCCAGCAGGGCTATGTTGACTTGACCGACATCATTGGTCTGGTGGATAACCCCGAAACAGAAGCAGAACGCATTGAGGAGATTGGCTGGACGCTGCACCGGGCAGGCATCCAGATTCGCGATGGCGATGAGGTGATTGACATGGAGGAGAGCGCCGCCCCAGAGGCTACACCGCCGCCAGCACCGACTAACGACGAACCGGAGTTGACGCCCTTCTCGCTGTCTGAGCTTGGCCTGTCTGACGACGAAATTGCCTCGTTGGGTCTGGCTGAGTCCACCCCGGCCAGTGCCGCGCCTGCGACCCCAGCCGATGCTGAGCCGGAGCTGAAACCCTTCTCGCTGGCCGAACTGGGGTTGAGCGACGACGAAATCGCCTCGCTGGGGCTGATGGATTCTGATACACCTCCACCAGCACCACCAGCGCCGGAGCCTACAGCTCCTGCCAACACCTTTGGACTCAACGGTGACCAGTTGACGGCGCTAGGTGGCCTGGCTGCTGCCGGGGCCGCTGGGGCCACTGCCGCGGCTTCGTCTCGCCCGGCAGAGCGCCCGGCTGAGGATGATGACTTCTTTAACTTCGACATGCCGGGGGAAAAGGTTGAGGCGGCGAAACGCACTGCCCCACGCCAGCAGGAAGAACCTGCACCTGTGTCGGCTGATGACGCCGATTTTGTGCCCGAACCGCTGGACGCGATGGACTCAATCTGGGATCAGGCGGTGGCACCCCCGGCCAGGGAGCCAGCCCCAGCGGCCCCAGTGGCGGCGACAACGCCACCCCCGGCTCTGCCAACACCAGCCCCTGCGGCGCGCCCAGCTCCAACCACTCGTGCGGCCAACGACCAGTCGCGTCTGATTGGTCGCCCGGCACCGCTGCGCACCAACGCGGCGCGCCCGGCTCCCCGCCGTGATGTGGTGGCCCCCGTGAAACGCTCATGGGAGGACACGATTGCCGCGTTCCTGCCCAGTGGCGACGCCACACTGGACGAGTATTTGCAGGAGCTGAAGAGCAACTCAACCAACTACCCGCTCTGCCTTTCGGTGGCGCGGATGGCCTTGCAGACGGGCCGAACCGACCTGAGCGTTTCCCAGTATAAACACCTGATTAAAGCCAACGAATTGCTGCCACAGGTGGTTGACGACGTGCAGGATTTAATCGAACAGACAAATGACACGGGAACGTTGAACCAGTTGTACCGCGTGCTGGGCGATGCCTACTCGCGTCAGAGTCGTTTCCGTGAGGCAATGGCGGCCTACAGCCAGGTTCATAGCCGTTCGTAACATTCTGAATGTGCGCTGCTACATTCCGAACTAACTCCATCCAGAATGAAAGGCCAGGATATGCGACGTATCGTTGAGGATTTGATTAAAGTACCAGGCGTTATTGGTAGCCTGCTCGTGGGTAAAGACGGCCTGGTGGTTGCTAGCACGCTGCTTGATGAAGAGGATGCCGAAGTGCTGGGAGCCATGGCGGCTGCCGTCTTTGGCGAGATTGATAAAGCAACCCGCCGGATCGGGGTCGGCACGTTGGTAGACTCAATTATTGACGCCAAAGATGGCTCAATTCTGCTGCTGGAAACCAAGGATTTGATTCTCGTGGTGATTACCCAGCGCACCGTTAATCTGGGTATGGTGAAATTACAGATGCGGGTAGCCGCCAAACGCATTGGCGAAGCGGTACCGATTTAAACCAACGAATTGCGAAGGAGTGCATTGAGTGGAGCGTTCACTGATTATTCTTAAGCCCGATGCTGTGCAGCGCGGGCTGATTGGCCCGATTCTCACCCGCCTGGAGCAGCGCGGCTTGAAGCTCGTCGGCATGAAGCTCATGCAGATTGACGAGACGCTGGCCCGTCGCCACTACGGCGTTCACGAGGGCAAGCCCTTTTTTGATGGCCTGGTGAAGTACATCGTTTCCGGGCCGGTGGTGGTTATCGCCGTGGCAGGCAAGGGCGTGATCCAGATGATCCGCAACACGGTGGGTGCCACCAACCCCGCCAACGCTGCCCCCGGCACCATTCGTGGCGACTTTGCGGTTGAAATTGGCCGCAACCTCATCCATGCTTCGGACTCAGCGGAGAATGGCGAAGCGGAAGTGGCGCTCTTCTTCCAGCCCCAGGAACTGCTGGCAGGATGGGAGCGTTCCACCGACGGCTGGATTTACGAATAACGCGGCACTGCTGCCTGATTGACGAGTTACGCCAGTTGCAACATGGGGTACAATATCCCAGTTGACTGGCGTAACTCGTTTTTTAGTTGGTTGGCATAATGGAATCTCGTTTTTGGCGTGAAAGTAACCTACCGCTGTTTGGCTGTGTGCTGGTGCTGATCGGCATTGGCCTGCTTAGCGTCTACAGTGCAACCCTGAATGCGGTGGCGGGCAACGGTGCGCCGCTGCGGGTGCTTTTCCCCCGCCATGTAATGTCGGTGCTGGTGGGTGTGGTAGTGATGGCCACAGCCATGTTTTTTGACTACCGGCTGCTTTCCAGCCTGGTGCGCCCGCTTTATGTCGTAACGATTGTGTTGTTGGGAATTGTGTTGCTCGTGGGCGACTCGAGAGAAGGGGCACAAAGCTGGTTTGCCCTGGGCAACCGCACGCTGCAACCTTCGGAACCGGCAAAACTGCTGCTGGTGGTGGTGCTGGCGGCCTACTTCGCTCGCTTCGAGGATAAGCGTGAAACCTGGGTGGTGCAAACGGGTGGCCTGGTGTTAGCAGGCATCCCCCTGCTGATGGTGCTGGTGCAACCAGACCTTGGCACAGCCACCGTGTTTGCTATCATCTGGCTGGTGATGGCGTGGAGCGCCGGGATACGCTGGCCATACCTGTTGCTGCTGGTGCTGCTTGCAACTCTGGTGTTCTACATTGGTTGGACGGAGGAGGTTCTGAGCAAGGAGCAAAAAGTGCGTCTGACCACCTTCTACTGGTTGATGGTAGACCCAAGCAAGGTTGACCGGGACGAGGGCTACAATATTACGCAGGCGCTGACGGCGATTGGCTCCGGGGGGCTGTTTGGCACTGGCTTAACCCAGGGCGTGATGACCCAGGGCAGCCATGTTCCGGTGCAGCATTCGGACTTTATTCTTTCCGTCATCGGCGAAGAACTGGGCTTTGTGGGTGGGGTGGTGCTGCTGCTGTTTCAGGCGCTGTTGCTCTGGATCACGTTGACAATTGCTTCCCGCGCCCGCGACACCTTTGGCCGGTTGATTGCCGTGGGTGTTTTTGGGCTGTTCTTCAGCCACCTGCTGGTGAATGGGGGCATGGCCATGGGGCTGATGCCGGTAACAGGTCTGCCGATGCCGTTTATCTCGGCGGGCGGCACCTTCACCATCACCATGCTGGCAGCCATTGGTCTGCTGCAAAGTGTGGCCATGCGCTGGCGCAAGATTTCATTTTGATGTGCATGTGAGAACCGAGCACCATGCGCGGTTTTCAGTGAGCAGTTGGCAATCTACGCAACACTATCTATACCATAACCGACAATTGCTAACTGC
>JALONX010000659.1 GCA_025454695.1 Chloroflexaceae bacterium | reverse complement strand
CGTCTGCTGCGCCAGCGGCAGTCCAATCTTCTGGGGGCTGTGGTGCTGGAAAGCGAGGCACCGGCTCAGGGTGAAACCTGGTTCCGCTTTTCGCAACTGCCCTTTGCGCCCACTATGCCCTTGTTGGGGCCAGGCCGAACAACCACGGAAACAGCGCCAGCAGGCAGTGCCACTGCAGATGGGCGGGTAATCATCACACCTGATTACCAGGAGCAACACGAGCGCAGCGAAACGTCAACTCCTGCGGCGATTGTCAGTGAACCAGCTATCTGACCCTTTTTCATAAGACAAAGGGCCTATTCTATGTCGCACCCCTCTCAACACCGACGTATGTCACGGCGGCGTTTCCTTCGTGCTGCCCTGGCCACGGGAACGCTGGGCATGGCGGGCATTGGTGGAGCAGCCTACTACGCTGAAAGCCAACAACTCGCCGCCCCGCTGCCACCGGGCAGCGAACAGGCTGCACCGCTGGACACCAACGCGTCAGCAAGTTACAACCCAATCCTCCTGATTGTTAATCAACGAGCCACGCCTTCTTTCGGCACCTACCTTGGCCATATTCTGGCTGCGGAAGGGTTGATGGGCTACCGCACTGTTACCTTCGACGCACTGACCCAGGCAAGCCTGGCCCGTAGCGGGGTCGTTGTGATGAGTGCAGGGCCAGTAAGCGCCGCCCATGCGGCAATGCTTGAACAATTTGTTATCTCAGGGGGACGGCTTGTGGCCATGCAGCCCGACCCCCGACTCGACCACCTGTTTGGGGTGCGAAGCCTGGGCGGCAGCAGCCGCAGCGGGTATTTGCTTGTACACCCACAACACCCGGCAGCAGTAGGCATTGATCCTGGCCCATTGCAGTTTCACGGCATGGTGCGCCATGTGGCACTGGATGGAGCCGCCGTTGTGGCCACCCTTAACCAGCCCAACGGGTTGCCGCTGGTGACAAGCCACCGCTACGGGCAAGGTCACACGATCTACTGGGCCTTTGATCTGCCCCGTAGTGTGGCGCTAACCCGCCAGGGTAATCCCTTTGTGGTGGGGCAAGAGCAGGACGGCATTCCCGGCCTACGGGCTGCCGACCTGTTTATTGATTGGATTGACCTTGACCGCATTCAGGTGCCCCAGGCCGATGAGCAGCAACGCTTGCTGGTGCATACGCTTAACCTGCTAGCAGCTGACCACGCACCCCTGCCCCGACTCTGGTACTTCCCAAACGGCGCGAAAGCGCTGCTTGTGGCCACTGGTGATGCCCACGGCCTGACCCCTGCGCCTGTTGAAGCATTACTGCAACGGATTGAAGCCTACAACGGCACTTTTTCGGTCTACTACACCCCGGTGGCCTCGAGCGCGGCCCGCCGCATGCTGCGCCGGGTGCGCCAGTGGGCGGGCGATATGCCCGTGGTGGGGCCAGCGCTGGCCCCAGCCCAGAACCAGCCAACCGCCGCACAGGTGCGCAATTGGCGCGAGCGGGGCCATGAGTTTGGCATGCACCCGTATGTGGAAGTGGGGTTGGAAGAAGGCTACAACGCCTACTGGAACGATTTTTTGAAGCACGGCTATGGCCCACTTCCTCCCACCGTGCGCACTCACCGTATCCTCTGGCAGGGCTGGGTAGACACTGCCCGCACGCAAGCCCACTATGGCCTGCGCATGAACCTTGACCACTACCATGTTGGCCCAGCTGTGCGCAAGGCCGATGGCAGCTGGACACGCGGCTACCTCAGCGGCAGTGGCTTGCCCATGCCCTTTGTAGATGAGGACGGCACCGTGTTGAGCGTCTACCAGCAACCCACCCACCTGGTAGACGAACACCTGATGAATGTGTTTGGAACCGGGTTTGATGCCGGGTTGGATGGTGCCAGCGCAGCGGAAGTCACCAGGGCGCAGATTGACGAAAGCATGGAGCGGTACCCGGCAGCACTCGGGTTGCAATGCCATGTGGATGCCTTTGCGCTAGGGGATGAGCAAGCGCAAAATGTGGGCCAATGGCTGGATCAAACCCTGGCCTACGCCGCAAGCCATAACCTGCCCATTATGTCGGCAGAACGCTGGCTGGCGTTTACCGAAGCCCGCAATGCCGCCCGGGTAAGCTACAGCGCCTGGAACAGCGAACAGGGCCAGTGGACGCTCCATGTTCAGCTTCCGCCCGCGACCGCCACACCCATGGAGCTGCTGCTGCCCTTGCGCCACGGCGAACGGAGCTTACACGAGGTGCGCCTGGGAAATGCGCCGCTTTCCTGGCAAACACGCAGCCTATCCACTGGGCTGTGCGCTGGCATTTCCCTGGTTGGCGGGCAGCATCAGCTTCAGATACTCTATCGAAGTGCCTGAGGTATAGGAGCTACATGATGAGGGTTTGCGAGAGACACTACCTCTCGCAAACCCCTTTTGCTGGCCTCGCTGGGGGCTACGTCGCCAGAAAGGTCAGCAAAAAATACCCCTGGAGGATTGGCGAAACTCCGAAGAGGTCTCAAACGCCGTATTGAATGTAGAAGCGTAGCAGAACATTGCAGCAGATGGAGAACAAAAGATGGCTATTGCAAAGGCTCAATTGTGGGGACGCTATCTCGGGTTAGCTCTGGTTTCGGGTGGGGTACTTGCGCTCCAAGTCACCTTTACGCGCATTTTTTCCATTATGATCTGGCACCACTTCACCTACCTGGTGATTGGGGTGGCCCTGCTCGGCGGTGGGGTCGCGGGAACCTTTCTAGCGGTGCGCCAGAAGACTGCCGCATCGCTGCAACAACACCTCTCGTGGCTGGCGCTCGGCTTTAGCCTTTGCATCCTGGTGAACTTACTGGTCATCAGTAATGTGGGGATAGACCCGCTGCGCATGCGCCAGTTGCCACAAACCCTGCTAGGCTTAGCGATCTATTTTTCGAGTCTGTTTGCCACCTTCTTTATGGGTGGTCTCACCATTGCCGCCATCTTTAGCCGCTGGGTCGAGCAGTCACATCGGCTCTACTTTGCCGACATGCTGGGTGCAAGCATCAGCACCCTGGCGGTTATTGGGCTGATACAACTGTTTGGTGGGCCAGGCACCATTGCCCTGATCGCATGTCTGGTCGGCTGTGCCGGGCTATTTTTAAACGACGGCACGACGGGCCGAGGACGCTGGCTTGCCCCCGGCCTGGTGGCGGCCCAACTCCTGATCTTTATGGGCGTGTTGGTGTTCAATCCCATCAAGCTCCCTGTTCCTGAGTCAAAAGAGTTAGGCTGGGCCATGCGGGCACAGCAGGCCGAACCGGAGTATACCCGCTGGAACCCGGTGGGCCGGGTGGATGTGATGCCCGAAATGGTGGTGCAAGAGCCAAAAATCGTCGGTGCCGTCAGCTCAGTCTACTTTGAGCAGCGCCAGAGCAGCCCCGACTTTCCCTTGAAGCTGGTAACGATTGATGGCACATCCATGACGGGGCTCTACCAATTTGATGGGAGTGACGCTGACTTGCAGCGCTTCAATTTCCTCGAAAACGCTGTGATTAGCGCCCCGTACCACATTGGCAAGCAGCAGCCCAGCACCTTGTTGATTGGTGTTGGCGGCGGACTCGATATTTTGCTGGCGCGACTCTATGATGCGCGCCAAATAACGGCGATCGAGCTGAATGCCGATATTGTCCAACTTTTGCGTGGCCCCTACGCCAGCTACACCGGCAATATCGCCAGCCACCCAACCACCGAACTCCATGTTGCGGAAGGGCGCAGCTTTCTGATGCAGACGAACGACCGCTATGACATTATCCAGGGCATTGGCCTGGATAATCTCGCCGCGCTGTCGGGCGGGGCCTATGTGCTGGCCGAATCCTACATCTACACCGTGGACTCACTGGAGCAGTCGCTCAACCGCCTTACGCCCGACGGGGTGTTCTCGTGGACGCGCGATGTGAACGAACCACCCCGCGAAATGCTCCGTCTTACCGGGCTAGCGGCGGAAGCGCTACGCCGCCAGGGTGTGCGTGAACCACAGCGCCATATCGCAATTGTCGCCAACGAAAGCGGGCAAAATGCAACCCTGCTGGTGCGGCGTTCACCCTTTACGCCGGAAGCCATGCAGCAGCTGCGCACGTGGGCTGAGGGCAACCGCTTCACCGTGCTTCAAGATCCGTTTGTGCGGTTAAACACGGCCTTCGCCGACTATTTG
>JALONX010000658.1 GCA_025454695.1 Chloroflexaceae bacterium | reverse complement strand
GCCCGCACCGAGGGCGAGGTGCTGTTCCATGGCAAAAACCTCTATGCCCCTGATGTAGATGCCGTGCAGGTGCGCCGCCGTATCGGCATGGTCTTTCAGAAGCCCAACCCGTTTCCCAAGTCCATCTACGAAAACATCGCCTTTGGCCCCCGCATCAACGGCTGGAAGGGTTCTAAAGGCGAAATGGACGCTATGGTTGAAAAATCGCTGCGGGGCGCGGCGCTGTGGGACGATGTGAAAGACAAGCTTCAGCAGAGCGGTTTGTCGCTTTCGGGTGGGCAGCAACAGCGGCTCTGCATTGCCCGTGCCCTGGCCACCGAGCCAGAAGTGATTTTGATGGACGAACCATGCTCGGCCCTTGACCCGATTTCGACCCTCAAAATCGAGGAGCTGATGTTTGAGCTGCGCCGCAACTACACCATCATCATCGTGACTCACAACATGCAGCAGGCCTCGCGGGCCTCCGACTACACCGCCTTCTACCTGATGGATCAGGATCGGGCCGGGCAGCTGATTGAATATGGCAAAACTGGCGATATTTTTACCAGCCCCGCCGACAAGCGCACCGAAGAGTATATTTCGGGCCGCTTTGGTTAAGTATTCACCGCGGAGGCACAGAGGGCCCAGAGAGTACGTAAAAAACTCGGTGTCCTCCGCGTCTCTGCGCTGAATAACTGTCTTAAGGTTCTGATGAAACAGCTCACCAGACAGCGACGCTGGCTGCTGGTTCTTCCTCACCCGGCCCTGCACCGGCACGTTGCTGATACCCTCCAACTCGACAGTCTCCGCCTCCACGAAGTGGCCACGACTCAGCTGCTGCTCCAGGCCGTCTGGCAGAATCCACCCGATCTGTTGGTGCTGGAGGCGTGTGAGCAGCACATGGCGATTGCCACCTGCTGCCGCCAGCTGCGCACCTACTTCCAGTTTCCTATTCTGGTGGTGGAACAGGGGGCCAGCGAAGGCGAACGAATTGCGCTGCTGGAGCAGGGGGCCGACGACGTGGTTTCCTACGACCGGGGGATTGCCGACCTGCTGGCCCGTTGCAATGCCCTCTACCGGCGGGTGGAACGGCAATTGCGCCGTGACCCGGCGGCGCACTACATGCGGGTGCGCGACATCGCCCTCGACATTGCCGGACGCCGCCTGCTTTTCCCCAAGGCCCAGCTCAACCTCACCCTGCCGATGACCAGGCTGCTGGCGTTGCTTTTCAGCTCCCCCGGCACCTTCATTCCCCGTCAGGAGTTGATTCAACACGTCTTCGGCGACGTGACCCCCTACACCGACATTCGCTTTTCCACTTTGATGAAAACCCTGCGCCGCCGCATCGAGCAATCCTACCAGGATGCCCCGGTGGTGGTGAACGTCAAGGGCCACGGCTACCGCATCGCCCTCACCAACCCCTATGAGCAATAGCGATTTACGATTTACGTTGCCCGTAAGGGCGGCGCGAAGCGCTTTTGACGATTTACGATTGTCGGAAGTCGTTCGTGTCGAATAGTGTCTTGCGCCGTTTAGCCTTTCCTTCTTCGTCGCCTCGGCGTGCTCAGCGGCGAGTTCTGGATTGGTTCGAATAAAAACAATTTTAGCTGTTTTAATTGACAATATTCATGTTTTGCGGTACCATACTCCTCAGTACACGTGAGGTGCATGATGACCGTGATTGGCTATCCTGAAACTAGCCCGGCCAGTGCCATTTTGAAACATTTGCAGCGCCACGGCCAGGCCACCATCAAAGAGTTGGAAGATGCGCTGGGCGTCAGCACCACTGCTGTGCGTGAGCAACTGGCTAACCTGCATGCCGACGGGCTGATCTCCACTCGCACCATGCGACGGGGGCCAGGCCGCCCGTTCTATGTCTACAGCCTGACGGACAAGGCCCACGCGCTCTTTCCCAAGCACTACGATCTGCTGATCAACCTGCTGCTCCAGGAGTTGTTGGAGCTTGAAGGCAAAGATAAGGTTGACATGCTGATGGGGCGCGTCAGCCAGCGCCTGGCTCAGGATTATGCCGACAGACTCAATGGTGATGATGTGCAGGCGCGGCTGGCCGAACTGCGGCATCTGCTTGAGGCCAGGGGCGTTCCAGCGGAGGTGCATCACACGGGCGACGGGATTGAAATTTTTTCCTGCCCTTACCACGAGGTCGCCCAGGAGCATCCGCAGGTCTGCACGATGGAGCGGCAGATGCTGGAACAGCTGCTTGGTGAAACCATTGTGCTGGAAGGCACCATCCGGGATGGTCACCACAACTGCCGCTTCATCATCCGTGATGCGTGAGGCAACACAAAACGCAGAGGCGCAGAGATAGAGAGCCGCAGAGTTTGTGAAGGGATTGTCGGTTCTCAGCATGTACAAAAACTCATAATTCATAACTCGTAATTCGTAACTTGTCATGAGGGACACATGAGCAACGATCTGGTTATTCGGGATTTGCGGGCCAACATTGGAGACAAAGAAATTTTGAAGGGTGTGAACCTGACGGTGCGGCAGGGCACCATCCACGCGATTATGGGGCCAAACGGGAGCGGCAAAAGCACACTGTCCCACATCATCGCGGGTCACCCTTCGTATGAAGTGACCGGCGGCGAAATTATCTATAAGGGCCAGAACATTTTGGAGCTGGAGCCAGACGAGCGCAGCCACCTGGGCCTGTTTCTGGCCTTCCAGTATCCGGTCGCCGTGCCGGGCGTCACTGTCGCCAACTTCTTGCGGGCCGCCATGAACGCCCACCGGGCCGAAGAGGG
Organism: Chloroflexaceae bacterium; assembly: GCA_025454695.1. Lineage (GTDB taxonomy): Bacteria > Chloroflexota > Chloroflexia > Chloroflexales > Chloroflexaceae > JALONX01. The sequence goes on along the minus strand of JALONX010000658.1, from coordinate 1,398 downwards.
CCGCGATCCCAAGGAGACCGCCATTCCCGTGGCTCAGTTCCGCAAGCTCATGCGCGAGGGCATGAAGGTGCTGGAGATGGACGAGGGCTTTGCCCGCCGCTACCTCAACGAGGGCTTCAGCGGTGGCGAGAAGAAGCGGCTCGAAATCCTCCAGATGACCATGCTCAAGCCCAGCATGGCAGTGATGGACGAGACCGACTCGGGCCTCGATATTGACGCTCTCAAGGTGGTGTCGCAGGGCGTGAACGCGCTGATGAACCCCGACATGGGCGTGCTGGTGATTACCCACTATCAGCGTCTGCTCAACTACATCAAGCCCAACTTCGTTTCGGTGATGATGGAGGGGCGGATTGTGCGCGACGGCGGCCCCGAACTGGCCCTGGAGCTGGAAGAGCGCGGCTACGACTGGATCAGAGAGGAAGTCAATGCGTAGAACCGAGAACCGAGAACCGAGAACCGCAAAGCTGAGATGGTTCTTGGTTCTTGGTTCTTGGTTCTATCCAAAGAAAAGTAATGAATACACATACACTCTCTGAATTAACCAGTGCGAAGATTGCCGAGATGGCTCAGGCGGCGGGCGAACCCACATGGCTGGCCGAGCGCCGCGCCGAAGCCTGGGAACTCTTCGCTCACTCCCAGCCGCCCCAGTGGCGTCGCACCGATTTGACGGGCCTGAACCCGGAGGCGATTGTGCCGCCGAGCGAAGCCCAGGGCACCCTCATCCAGTGGGATGAGGCGCTGGCCGCCCAGGGTGTGGTGTTCACCACGCTCAAGGCCGCGCTGAAGACTCACGAGGCCCTGATCCGCGAAAAGATGGACACGGCGGTGCCGTGGAACGAGCATAAGTTTAGCGCCATGCGGGCCGCACTGTGGCAGGATGGCGTGTTTCTCTACGTGCCCAGGAACGTGGCGGTGGAAGTGCCGCTGCGAGTTTGTTACACCCTGACCGACAGCAACCGGGCTATTTTTCCCCGTTCGCTGGTAGTGCTAGAAGCCAACGCCAGCGTGACCTTTATCGAAGAGTTTACCAGCCACGACCATAGCGAGTCGGCGGTGGCCGGGCCGGTGACGGAGCTGTTTGCCGGGCAGGGCAGCGAGCTACGCTACATCAGCGTTCAGCACTGGGGCGATGGCGTGTATCACATCGGTGGGCAGGAACTGGTGCTGGGCCGGGATGCCAACAGTGAGTGGACAAGCATCAACCTGGGCGCAAAGGTGCAACATGTGGAGGCCGAAGCCCGGCTAGAGGGCAACGGCAGCCGGGTGAACTGGCTCGGTGTCACCTTTGCCGACAAAACCCAGAACCTGGTGGTTGCACCCTGGCTACGCCATGTGGGCTACAACGCCGAGAGCTTCATGCAGTTTAAGACCGTTGTAAACGGCAAAGGCTACAGCGTC
>JALONX010000657.1 GCA_025454695.1 Chloroflexaceae bacterium | reverse complement strand
CGGCGGAGTCACCTGGGTGCTGGCGGGCTTCAACGGCATTTCGTGGACGGTTGTGATTGTGCTGGTGGTGGTGGCGATTTACCACTTTGTAACCACGCGCACCGTGCTGGGGCGGCACATCTACGCCGTGGGCGGCAACCCGGAAGCAGCCGAACTGAGCGGCATCAGCGTCAAGCGCATCACTTACGTCGTCTTCGGCTCCATGGGCCTGCTTTCAGCCCTGTCGGGGATTCTGTTCGCCTCACGGCTTCAGTCGGCCACCACCACCGCAGGCACCCTGTTTGAACTCGACGCTATCGCGGCGGCCTACGTCGGCGGCGTGTCGGCGGCGGGCGGGGTGGGCCGCGTCACCGGCTCCATCATCGGTGCCCTGGTAATGACCTCGCTGACCAACGGCATGAACCTGATGCAGGTGGGTATTTCCTACCAGTACATCGTGCGCGGGGCCGTGCTGGCCGCCGCCGTGATCTTCGATGTCTACACCCGGCGGGTAAGCCGGTAGCCGATTTTGGATTTTGGATTTGCGATTTTGGATTGCCACAGAGGACACAGCGGGCACAGAGGGATTGAAACCTTTGTGCCCGCTGTGGTGAAACAGATTTTCCATCAACGTTACAAACTATGCTACACGTAGTGCGGACTTATGAACTTCACATAGTACAACGGGTATACGGTCACGCCGTAGCCCTCAAGGGCGCGGCTTGTATGTGCGAAACCCGCCTTCGCGGGCTAGAGCTGATGTAATTTTTCATCTTCATTAGTCCGCGTGTAGGCCAAGACGCGGACTAAAGTCCGCACTACGCATTGTCATGTATAAGGATGTTCAGTTCAAACCTTGCCTTAGAAAAGGGCACTTTTCGGCTCTCGCAACGCCGCAAAGATCGCGAAGGGTTAGCTCAAACACGTTCATCTGCAAACTTTTGTGTGCTTTGCGCCCCTTCGATACCTCAGGACAGGCGTTGCGAGAGGCTTTTCAGACAGCTTCTTAATACCTTTGCGCCCTCCGCGTCCTCCGCGGTGCATTTCTTCTCCTCTGTGTCCGCTGTGGTCTCTGTGGCAAAAGCTCAGTCCAACACGTCCTCAAGCACCAGCCGCAAGGCCGCCGAGTCGAGGTCTTTTTTGTCGAGAAAGGCCACTGCGCCCGCTTCCAGACCACTACGGTGGAACTCCCGGTCGGGGTAGGCGCTCATCAGCACCACCCTGGTGTCGGGCGAAGCGGCCCGAATCTGGCGCGTGCAGGCAATCCCGTCGTCGCTGCCCAGCACCACATCCACCAGGGCCAGCCGGGGCTGCCGTTCGCGGGCCAGTCGCACGGCTTCGTGCAGGTTTTCGGCCTCAAACACCACCACACCAGGTGCAACGTTTTGCACCATGCGGCGCAACTGGGTGCGGTAGCGCTCGCTGTCGTCCACCAGCAGCACCGCCGTCTGACGCCCGGCAGCAGGTGTTGGGGCCGCGCTACCGGGCCGGGTCGCGGGGGGCTTGCCGCTCGCGGGCGTGATACCGTGGCGATTGGCGTAGTGTACCGCTTCCAGGCGGCTCTGCACCTGAATCTGGCGGTAGAGCCGGGTGAGATGATTTTCCACCGTTTTGACGCTCAAGCCCATCTGCCGAGCGATGGCCTGGTTGTCTAGCCCTTCTTGCAGGCAACGCAGCATGTCGCGCTGGCGGTTCGTCAGCGTTGGCGCAGCGCTGGCGGCCTCACGGGGCTGCACCAGCCGTTCCAGCAGCGGGGCCGAGATCCAGCGTCCGCCCGCCAGAATCTGTTGCACGGCCAGCCGCAAATCACCCAGCGGCTGATCCTTCAGGTGATAGCCGTTGACACCCGCCCGCAATAATCCCTGCACATACACATCGTCGTCGTGGGCGCTCACCACCAGGATTTTCAGCGCGGGGTAGCGGGCGCGAATGGCGGCAATCGTCGCCAGCGGATCGAAGTTGGGCATGGCCACATCAATCAGCAGGCAGTCGGGCTGGTTGCGCTCCAGAGCGGGCAGAATCTCGCCCGCCTCGCCCACCTCACCCACGACCTCCACATTGGGCAACACTCGCAGGGCCGTGGCAATGCCCGCCCGCACCACCGCGTGGTCATCCACCAGCAACAGCCGGTAACTCCCGTGTGAGTCCGTCTCTTCCATCGTTTCCGCACCTTTTACTCACCGCCGAGAACGCCAAGGCCGCAGAGAAACACAAAATAGCTCTGCGCTCTCGGCGTCTCTGCGGTAAAAACTCCGCGCCCTCTGCGGCAAAATTCAGGAATGGGCCTGGTACCAGTCGCACAGGTCGCGTAGCACGCATGCGCCGCAGCGGGGCGTGCCCCAGACGCAGACGCGCTGACCATGGCGAAGCAGGGTGACATGGAAATTATACAGGATGTGCGGTTCGGGCGGGAGCAGCGGCAGCAGCAGGGCGTGGGCAGCGGTGGGGTCAACTTTGGCACCAATCAGGCCCAGGCGCTGGCTGACGCGGTGAACGTGGGTGTCTACCGGCAGCACTGGCTTGGCAAAGCAGAAGAGCAGCACCAGCGAGGCCGTTTTCAGGCCCACGCCAGGCAGACTCATCAGCCAGCGCATGCCTTCGGCGGCGGGCAGTTCGGCCAGGAAATCAATGGTGGCGCTGCCCCGCTCGGCGATGATGCGACTCAGGGCGGCCTTGATGTTCGGCGCTTTCACCTCAGGGAAGGTCGCAGGCTTGAGCGCCTCGGTCAGTTCGTCCACCGGCGCATCGCGGATGCCTTCCCAGGAGCCAAAGCGTTCCCACATGCGGTTGTAGGCCGCCTCCTCATTAGCGTGGGTGGTGCGGTGCGAAAGCATGGTCGAGATCAACTCCCGCATGGGGTCGCGGCGGGGCGTTAACTCGCGCTCGTACTGGTCGCGCAGCAGCCGCTGGTAGGACTCCCAGGCCTTCTCTTTCAAGGGCGATTCAAATTCAAGTTGCAGCATGGTGGGCCTTTCTCCGTGGCTTTACGGCCCACTATTCAAATTCCGTGCCGCTGGAGGAACGCACGCTAAACGCAGAGACGCAGAGGCGCAGAGTAGTCAGCAGTTCCCAGTTGGCAGTTTGCAAGCGATGGCGGTGATGGCCAACTGGTTTATTTTCACTCATTGTTGGGGCTGAAGAGGAAGTAATCGTAGACCGCACGGCTTATTTCAGCAATAACCCGTTCGTGTTTGGTCACATCTTCCACCACTGAGGCCACAAACATTGCAATTGCCACATGCCCCCGTCCGCCGGGCAGCGTGATGATGCCAACATCGTTGGTGATGCCACCCATGGTGCCCGTCTTATGGGCTACGATAGTGTCTGAGGGCAACAAGCCTTTAATTCGTGCCTCGCCGGTTTCGCAGTTGCGCATCGTTTCAAGCAGCAGCGTGGCGCTCTCATCGGTGAGACCTTCTTTGCGCTGGATTCGTCCCAGCAAATCCGCCATTGCGTCCGGCGTTGCCGTATCCCGCAGGTCTGCGATGAAGGTGTGAACAGCTTCCTGCTTTTGCGCTGGTGGCACGGCGCGAAATAAGCGTTGGAACAGATCAGGCGACCACTCCGATTCCGGCGGAAGAGTCGCGCCTGCAAAATCGGCCTGCGTTTGCACCGTTGGGCGATGTACTTCAATCCCTATGCTACCGATGCCGCGCAAATACGACGTTACGGCTTCCGGCCCGCCAGCGAGCCGTAGCACGATGTCGCTCGCGCTATTGTCACTTATGACAAGCATCAGCACAAAAAGATTGTAGACCGAGAGTGCTAACCCGGCCCTGGGAAAACGCTGGATGAGAATACCTGAGCCAGGATGCAGATCATTCAGATGGATCGGCACCAGCGTGTCAAGATCAACCTCACCCCGATCAACGAGGTTGAGTAGCTGAAGCGCGATAGGAATCTTGCGGGTGCTGGCCATAGGGAATCGCACATGGCCATTGCGTGCTACGCGCCTCCCAGTTTCCAGATGAATGGCGCTCAGCCCCACCTGCCCCTCGACACTCGCAGCAAGCCGCGCCACCTCACGGTCGAAGAGGGGCGTGGCGGCAGCAGTTGGTGTGTGCATGATTGACTTCCTACTGTCTCGTCCTTATTTTATACAATCAAATAGTTATATAATCCCCGAAAATATCTGATAGTAGTAGGCAGAACGTCGGTCTTCTCAAC
>JALONX010000656.1 GCA_025454695.1 Chloroflexaceae bacterium | reverse complement strand
CCCGCACACGGCGATGGTGCGGACGAGGAGTTGCATCCCGGCGACGAGCTTGTGCTCAACGGTGTGCATGCAGGCTGATGTGAGGGTGTCTCAAGCATTTCTCACAAAGGCACAAAGACACAAAGGAGTGCAGACGAACGTGGCGCTGCGCTCAATTTGTGCCTTAACGGCCTTTTCGGACAGCTTGTGAGTCGTTTCTGTGCAAGGTGCTAAGCGTCAATACGACTCTAAAATCTACCAAACGTTTGGTATATTATAGAAAGAAGAAAGCGAGGATTATCTGTGAAAGTACTACGCGACGGTATCATCTGGCTCGGCACCCGCATGCATCCGCTGCTCATCGTTGGCCTGATCGTGGTGTTGAACATCTACTGGGGAGTGACGCTGGCGATGTTTGGAGCGGAGTTTCAGCGGGTGGCCGGGTCTCAACCGATTGACCTGCAAAACGTGTCGGGCATCATCAGTGCCCAGCAAGCTCTGGCCCAGATTGCCACTTATACCAGTGAAACCCGTGCCCTCTACTGGCTCTTTTTTGTTCTCGACACGCTATTCCCGCCGCTGGTCTTCACGTCGTTTGCGCTATTGTGGGCCTACATCCTCAACCGTCAACCTGGCCGCCTGTTTGAGAGACTACTCCACAGCCCGTTGCTGCTCATCCCGTTCGGAGTCGGCTTCTTCGATTGGTTCGAGAACCTGGCTTTTATCGTTGCGATCACCTCCTATCCGGCAGCTTCCACCGAGACGGCCTTGCAGGTCGGGCTATTCTTCGTCTACCTGAAGGCAGCCTGCCTCTATGCCACCTTTCTGGTGACGCCGCTGCTCCTGCTTTATCACGGCTTCACGCTGCTGCGGCAGCACTCTGGTGGTGGAGGTCGGCAGCCACTTCAGCAGCGTTGATACTTATCTGGCTTTGCAATCTTCATGCGGAAAGGAACACGTTGTGCAGAAATCACGGGCGTTGGGTCTCATCTTCATCACGGTGCTGGTGGACATGCTGGGCATTGGCATCGCCATTCCAGTGGTGCCGTTTCTGGCCGAAAGCTTTGGCGGCAGTGCAGTGACGGTGGGGCTGCTGGCGACGGTCTACGCTGCGGTGCAACTGGTCTCGGTGCCGATTATCGGGGCGCTGTCGGATCGGTTTGGGCGGCGTCCGCTGTTGCTGCTGGCGGTGCTGATTACCGCCATCGCTCATTTTCTGTTTGCGTTTGCCGATGGGCTGGCGCTGCTGTTTCTAGCCCGCTTGCTCGACGGGATTACCGGCGGGAGCGTGGTGGCGGCCCAGGCCTATATCGCCGACATCAGCAAGCCGGAGGAGCGGGCGAAGAACTTTGGCTTGCTAGGGGCGGCCTTTGGGCTGGGCTTTATTCTGGGGCCTGCCCTTGGTGGCCTGCTCAGCAGTGTGAGTCTGCAAACACCGGCGCTGGTGGCCGGGGTGCTGTCGCTGCTCAACCTGGCTCTGGCCTTCGCCCTGCTGCCCGAGTCGCTGCCCGCTGAGCGCCGCACCACGGCCCGACTCACGCTGGCAACGTTTAATCCATTTGCCAGTTTTGGACGTGTGTTTCGTCTGCCTGGTGTGGGCATGCTGCTTCTGGTGATCTTCCTCTTTAATGTGCCATTTGTGGGCCTGCAAAGCAATTTTCCGCTCTTCAGCGAGGCTCGGCTCGGCTGGGGGCCAGGTGAAAACGCAGTTCTGTTCACCGTGATCGGCATCGTCATTGCCGTAGCGCAAGGTGCGCTAATCGGGCAACTGGTGACGCGCTATGGCGAGCGGCGGCTGGCGCTGGTGGGGCTGGTGGGCCAGGTGCTAGCCTTTGTGGCGCTGGCGGCGCTGGCGGTGGGCTGGCAACTCTACATGGTGATGATTGCTTTTGCCTTTACCAACGCCCTGGTTGGCCCCTCGCTCACCGGCCTGCTTTCCAACAGCGCCACCGACCAGGAGCAGGGGGTAGTGCTGGGTGTGGCCCAATCCATCACCAGCTTGGCCCAGATGGTGGGGCCGCTGTGGGCTGGTTTCACCTTCAGCTACCTTGCGCCCGGCGCACCCTACTGGACGGGCGCGATCTGGTTTGGGCTGGCGCTGCTGGGGTTGGCCGCTGCGGGCCTGGTGGCAAAACCGGCCATGCCATCGGAAGCACGGGGCTAAGCAAGATTGGCGATTGGCGATTAGAGATTAGAGATTGGACTCACAGCGATACAATTCACACCTACAAACGCGATCAATGCTGCGAGCCTGTCTGAGAAGTTTCATGCGAAGTCCGCACGTCTTCCGAGCTTTTATCGAAGGGGCGTAAAGCTCACAAAGGATTGCAGGTGGGCGTGCCTATGCCACACCTTTGCGGCTTTGCGCCTTTGCGAGAGCTTTTTCAGGCAGATTTTGAAATCTGGATTGAGTATGGAAATCACACAAACCCTTCATGTAGCAAGCCGAGCCGAGTGGCGGCAGTGGCTGGCGGAGCATCACGCCACGGCCAGCGAAATCTGGCTGGTTTCCTACACGGCGGCATCGGGCAAGCCTGCTATTCCCTACCTGCATGCGGTGGAAGAGGCGCTCTGTTTTGGCTGGATTGACGGCATCGCCAAAAAGCTCGACCACGAACGGCTGGCCCAGCGCTTCACGCCCCGCCGCCCCAAGGGCCACTGGACGGAGCTGAACAAGGAACGGGCCAGGCGACTCATCGCCGCCGGGCTGATGACCGAGGCGGGCCGGGCGAAACTTCCCGACCTGTCGCTGGACTCGTTTCGCATTGCTGACGACATTCTGGCCGCACTCCAGGCCGATCCGCAGGTCTGGGAGAACTTTCAGCGGTTTCCGGCGCTCTACCAGCGCATTCGCATCGGCTTCATCGAGGAGGTGCGCAAGCAGCCCGCCGTGTTTCAGCAGCGCCTGGCCAACTTTCTACGCAAGACGCGGCAGAACAAGATGTTCGGGGTAATGGAATAGGATTGGCAATAGATGTATATTTCGTGGAAGGATTGCACGATGCATAAGTCAACTGAGTCAAAGGCCACATCTCTTCATGTACGGCGTGCTATACGGGAGGAGATTGAGTTTCTGGCCTGGTGTAATTACGAGTCGGCCTCACCAGCCCCCGGGTTCAGTTATTGGGATCCGTTACTTGCGGGATCGAACACTGACACTATGGCCTTCCTCAAAGCCATGTTCCAGACCGATGCGTTCGCCTGGGGCCGCTGTGAAGATTTTTTTGTGATTGAAGAAGCGGGAAAGCTTATTGCTGGTGCCTCTGGTTTTTCCATGGACAAACAAGATTTTCGGCCATTGCGGGCGGCGCACTTCTCCGCCATGGCGACGGTTCTGGGTTGGGATGAGTCCGCCCGCGCTCAGTTTTGGCAGCGGTATGAAGGGGTGTGGTCTGACCCGCAAGATAGCTCGCTTGCGCCCCCTGCCTCGTGGATTATTGAGTGTGTTGCGGTTGTGCCAGAGAAGCGTGGCCAGGGGATTGCCAAAACCCTTTTGCAGGCGTTGCTTGCTGAAGGCAAACGGCAGGGCCATACCCATGCAGGGATTTCGGTAACCATTGGGAATGAGCCTGCGCAGAAGGTCTACGAGTCGCTTGGCTTTCAGATGTACATGACGTATGGTGCGGAGTATTTTGATGGGGCTTTCCCTGGCACAATCAAGTATCGGATGCGTTTGTAGGTGGAGCGGGTTATTCAGTCTTGAGGTGCTAAACCACCTTGTGCCGACAAGACACAGCCTGCCACTGCTGACTGGGTCTTCGCAATGCAGATCACTGTAGAAACGCCCTGGCTGGGCATCTCTACAGTGTGGTGGCGATGAACATCAACGCTTACCCATCGCCACCAATGTCGCTCACCCGCCGTCAGCCACGGTGGAAATCCACGCGGTGCTACGAGGCCACCGGGCGCTTGCGACAGACGGAAATGATACTTGGGCTGGTAGCAATCAACGGCTCCTCATTCCAATCGCCGTACTGCCGGATAATGGTGAACCCGTTATGGTGCAGCAGTGCCGCCAGTTCTTGCGGGAAGGTGTAGCGCAAGGCTGTGCGGGCAACCTTGGCCTGTTCCTTCTCGCCATCGTGCCAGCGTTTGTAGCTCGTCAGGTGCAAGATTTGCGCGACGTGGTCATATCTCTGGGTCGTTGAGACACGCACACTGTTTCCGGC
>JALONX010000655.1 GCA_025454695.1 Chloroflexaceae bacterium | reverse complement strand
CCACGGCAAAGCCACTGACGCCCTCACCCACAGCGACCACCGTGCCCGCCACTTCCGAGCCTGGTGTAAAGGGTTTCGCCAGCGGATACTGGCCCTTGCGCTGGTAGACTTCAATAAAATTCAGGCCAATGGCGGCCACCTTCACCAGCACCTCGCCCGCGTTTGGCGCTGGCGTTGGCACCTCTTCGTACACCAGCTGTTCCGGCCCGCCGGTTTCATGCACCCGTACTGCGAACATGTGAATCGCTCCTCAATTCAGAATTATGAAGGATGATGTATGAAGTATGAAGTGTATTACGCGTGAAACGTGATGCGTACTGCGTGAAGCGTGAAACGTACTGCGTGAAACGTGAAACGTGATGCGAACTAGAAATCGCCAACTGCCAACTGCCAACCCTTCGATAAATTCAGGGCGAACTGCTAACTGCCAATTGCCAACTGCCAACTGCCAATTGCATTCCAAATACCACTTACGCAGTTCGCAGTGCGAGTCCCAACTCCCAACTCCCATTCCGCATTATCGGCCTGTTCTTTTGCAGCGTCAAGCCCGTAAACTGGAAGGATGGTTGGTTGTATTCGCAGCTGCCGCAGCCTGGCCCAATTGCACGGATGCGCGGTTCCCTTCAGCTGGACTCAGGGCCGCCGAGTGCTGCGTGCCGCGTGCTGCGTGCTGCGTTAGGCACTACGTATTACGCAGCACACCTCACGTTTCACATTTCACGTTTCACGCATACTGTAACTAGTTCTCGCTTCTGGGTCTGGGTTCTGGGTTCTTGGTTCTTCGTTCCTGGTTCCTCCTTCATACTTCATACTTCATACTTCATCCGTGTTCCCTGGCCCATCCCTTGCTTTCTTATTGAAACTGAGCCTATACTACTTGTAGGGTGCGTACAGCATGCGTAAGGAGCGAGCAGTGTCAGAATCGAGCCGCGTCTTTCCTCAGCACTATTTTCGACGCTATGACGAAAGCGACGACAGCCAATTCTATGTCTACCCGCGCCTCACCGTGCATATTGACGAAGGGGCGATTGCCGCCACCTCGCAGCTGATGCGCGAGGAGTTGCCGCCCAACGGCGTGTTTCTCGATCTGATGAGCAGCTACCGCAGTCACTTCCCGCCCGGTCTGCCGGTGCAGCGGCTAGTGGGCCTGGGCCTCAACGATGACGAGATGCGCAATAACCCGCAGCTGGATGAGTTTGTGATTCACGATGTGAACCGGGAGCCGCGCCTGCCCTTTGAAGACGGTAGTTTTGATGGAGCAGTGTGTACCGTTTCGGTGCAATATATGACCAGACCGCTGGAAACCTTTGCCGAAGTGGGCCGGGTGTTGCGCCCTGGTGCGCCCTTTATTGTCACTTTTTCCAACCGCTGCTTCCCCAGCAAGGCGGTGAGTATCTGGACGGCCACCAGCGACGAGCAACACCTGCAACTGGTGCAGCTCTACTTCACCCATTCTGGCTGCTTCACCGACATTAAAGCCATGGATCGCTCGCCCAAACGCTGGCTTGGCGACCCGCTCTTCGCGGTGGTGGGGCGGCGCGTGGTATAATTTCAGGTGTAGGGGCAGGTCTGAGACCTGCCCCTACACCTGATACCCGTCAACTGGAGACTCAACCATGGCCCCAATTCCCCCGCAGCCGGTGCAGATCACATGTCCCAACTGTCGGACAGCGTTTCGCACTGGCGTTTTTACCGTTGTAGATGCCGAGCAGCCTGAAGTGAAACAGGCACTGCTGGCTGGACAATTAAATGTGGCGGTGTGCCCCAGGTGCGGCCTGGCCACCATGCTCAGCGGCCCGCTGGTCTACCACGACGCCGCCAAACAGCTCTGCCTGGTCTATTTTCCGCAGGAACTGAACGCCCGCCCGGAAGAGCAGGAGCGCTTCATCGGCGAGGTGACCAGCTTTCTCACCCGCAGCCTGCCGCCGGATGCCCCAAGGGCCTACCTGCTGACGCCGCGCCGCTTTATGACGCTCAATTCGCTGGTGGACACGGTGTTGGAGGCCGACGGTATTACCAAAGAAGAGATCGAGCGCCAGCGCAAACGGGTTGAACTGATCAGCCAGTTTGCCGAGGTGATGGACGACGAAACCGCCTTTAACCAGCTGGTGGAGCAAAACCGGGCCGAGCTGGATTACGAGTTTTTCGCCACGCTCACCGCCTTTGTGGCCGCCAGCCAGGGCCAGGGCCGCAACGAATCGACCGAGATGCTGGTACGCCTGCACCAGAAACTGGTTGAAGCCACTGGCTTTACTGGCGACATGGAGGGCGACGACGAGGACGAGGTGGACACCGAGGCCCTGGTGGAACAGCTGGTACAGGCCAGCGACGATGAGCTTGAGCAGCTGATTGCCGAGCAGCGCCACGGGATTGACTACAGCTTCTTTGAGCAACTGACCGACCGCATCGAGCAGGCGAAGGCCGCAGGCGCTGAAGACGAAGCCCGCCGCCTCAGCGAGCGCCGTTCCACCATTCTCGGCACGGTGGAGCGCATGGATCGGGAAGCCCAGGCCATGTTTGAGGCGGGCACGGTGGTGCTGCGCGAAGTGCTGGAAGCCCCCGACACCCGCGCCGCCCTGGAAGCCAACGCCGCCAAACTGGACGAAGCCTTTATGCTGGTGCTTTCGGCCAATGCCGCCGCCGCCGAGCGGGCCGGGCAGACCGAGATTGTGGCCAGGCTGGAGCAAATCGCCCAGCAAGCGCTAGAGGTGATCCAGGCCAGCATGACGCCGGAAGATCGCTTTATCAACGAGCTGCTGAACGCCGAAACGCCCAGAGCTGCCACGCAACTGCTGCGCCAGAACGTGCCGCTGGTGACGCCCGCCTTCGTTAAAAAGCTGAACGAAATGGCCGATACGCAGGAAAAGCGGGGTGCCAAAGAAGCCTCCGAACAACTGCGCCGCCTGGCCCGCGAAGCCGGCGCGATGCTGTTTTAATTGCACCGCAGAGACGCAGAGGACGCAGAGCTACAGAATTACTCCGCGCCCTCTGCGTCTCTGCGGTGAAACAAGAGAAAGAAACTACGATGAATCCCTTCCCCGCCTGGTTTGCGGAAAAGTTCCACCATCTCGACATCTGGCCCAACCTGGATGCCTATGTCATGCACGGGCGGGGCGGGCAGGTTGGTTTTCAGGCCGTGGACTCACGGGTAGAGGTGCCCGAACACGCCCACGACGCCCAGTGGGGCGTGGTGCTTGACGGCCAAATTGACTTCACCATCGGCGGCGAGGCCCATGTATTTCGCAAGGGCGACAGCTACAACATCCCGGCGGGTGTGCCCCACGCCGCCATCATCCACCCCGGCACCGTCTGGATCGAAGTATGGGAGAACATGCGCTTCCCGCAGTTGGCCGAAGCTCACGCATAGTTTGCCACAGAGAGCACAGAGAGAAGAACCGAGAACCGAGAACCGAGAACCGTACTGCGTGAAACGTGAAACGTAATGCGTACTGCGTACTGCGTACTGCGTAATCTCTCAACCACTCGTCACTCGTCACTCGTCACTCGTCCACTCGTCACTTGTTTGGCTTCGGTCTTTGGTCTTCGGTCAATTAAACCCTCTGTGGTCTCTGTGTCCTTTGTGGCTAATCTGGAAACACCGTGCGTTTGTTGTTTTTGCGTCTGCTGGCCCTACTAGCCCGGCCCTTCGTCGTTCGGCGAGCGCCCGCGATACCCCGGCGCATCCTCGTCATCAAACCCGACCACCTGGGTGATGTGCTGCTGGCGACCCCGGCCCTGGTGCGCCTGCGTGAGTCGTTTCCCCAGGCCCTCATTGTTGCCCTGGTTGGCCCATGGGCCGCCGTGGTGCTGGCCCACAACCCCACCATTGATGCTTTGCTGACGCTGCCCTTTCCCGGCTTTGATCGTAGCAAACGTTCGCCCGAACAGTCTCTCACAAAGGCACAAAGCTCGCAAAGGAGTGCGGATAATCATGCGGGTGCTGGCCTTCGGGCCTTTGCGCCTGTGCGAGCGCTACACAAACTGCTGGCGCTCATCCAGCCCTACCTGCTGCTGCTGCGCTACGCGGCCCTGCTGCGGGCGGGCCAGTTCGACACGGCGTTGCTGCTGCGCGACGACCACTGGTGGGGCGCAGCCCTGGCCTTGCTGGCGGGCATCCCCTGCCGCATCGGCCACGCCGTGCCCGAATGCCGCCCCT
>JALONX010000654.1 GCA_025454695.1 Chloroflexaceae bacterium | reverse complement strand
CAGCAGTGTCTGGGCAATGTAGTGCTTCTCGCGCGGGGTGAAAAACGAGAAGGCCAGCCGCATGGCCGGCAGTGCTTGTAGGTAGGCTTCATCGTCAAACTCCAGCACCAGCTCATCAATGCTTGACATAAAATCAGGATGGCGTTGGGCTGTTTCGCGGGCCAGCGCAAACAGCCCGGTCAGGAAATCGCCGATCTGATCGGGCACAGCGCAGGCCCGCAGGTCGGTGCGCACCTGGGCCGTGTCGGCCTGGTGCAGCGTCCAGAGCGCCCCGTTGGCGGCTCCCCGCACCAGCGCACGCTGGTGCTGGTTGGCGGCGGCCCGGCGCAGAATGGTGCCGAACTCGGCTCGGTCAAGCGCGAGCGACTGTTCGCAGGCTTCAAAGGTTTGCACCAGGGCGGTGAAGGCCCGTAGCAGCTCCCGATCCTGGCCCTGAGGCTGGCCCAGCGTTTCCAGCAGCCAGCAGGCACGGCCAAAGGTTTCAGCCAGCAAGTCGCCAATGTCGGTGCGGCCCAGCGTGCCCAGGGTCTCGTCGTAGCGGTAGAGGTAGAGCATGTGGCTCAGGGCGGCAGCCACACTGAAGAAGTCGGCATCCTGCCGCACCAGCGCCATCAGTCGTTCTAGCAGCTCGTCCACCGGGGCGCTAAGTCCCATCAAGCAGGCGTCGAGCAGCAGCAGGGCGGCCCGTTGGGCACTGCGCTCAATCCTGGCGAGTTGTTCAAGCAGCCGGGCGGTGGCGGCTTCAAGCAGGGTTGTGCCGTAGATCGCCGCTTCGATACAGCCTGCGTCAAAGTCCGGCGACCAGGCAATCAGCCACTCTTCCCAGACGATGGTCAAGTCGGCCCGACCCACAAAGTCGCTGCCGCCGCGCCGTTCAAAGCCCCGGATAGACAGCATGCGCAGGCGGTGCAGCACCCGGCTGCGGGCCAGGTCTGCCGGGAGCGTGAGTTCGAGCCGCACCGTGCGCGGTTTTGGCTGGGGTTCCAGGTCGTGGGTCTGGAGTTGGCTTTGAATGTCGTGAACGAGGGGCGGCAACACCACGCCCGCCGCCAATTTACCGCGCTGGTCGCCCCGCAGCACCGCTAGCAGCGCATCGAGAAAGGGGTGGCGGGTGTCCGGCTCAATCGCCTCTTTAATCAGCGCCCCGGTAATGGCATCAATTACATCCTGCCGCCAGACCTCGGCGTGGCCCCGCAGCGCCGCCAGGGCGCGGGCGCTGGTTTCCACCGCAATCAGGTCTGCCGTGCTGGCGGTTTGCCCGCGCTTGCGCAAGGTGGCCACGGCATCTGCCAGCAGGTTCCGGTAGATGTCGCCCCGCCCGGCTGCCCGCGCCTGCCAGACCTGGCGATAAAAACCGGGGCTGGGCATGCCCGCCTCGTAGCCAGTCAGGCTATCCAGTCGTTCATCGGTAAATGGGGTCAGGGCGATGCCTCTGTCGGTGGCGATGGGGAGAGCAGGAGACGAGGAGATGGGGAGATGGGCTACGAATTCCTCGTCTCCTCGTCTCCTCGTCTCCTTGTCTTGGAAGAGAAGCTCAAACAGCCCGTAGCTATGATACCCGCCGGTAATCACCAGGATCGGCCCGTTGAACTCCTGCTGGGCCGCGCGAACCTGGTCGGCCATAAAGGCTTCACGGCGCAGGTCTTCGTCGGGTACATGGCTGCCGCTCATGCGCAGGTAGTAGCAGAAGTGGCCCACCCGCTCCAGCACCTGTTCTGCGGTCAGCCTTGGGTCAACCTCCAGCAGGCGATCCCAGAGGCTGTCGAAATCCTCCACGCCAAGCTTCTGGCAAAGGGTGGGAATGTAGGGGCTGGTGCGCAGCTCCCGGTCGGCGTAGCGGTGGGTAGCGGTGCGGCGAGTGGCCAGGTCGGCCCAGGGCATATCAATAAAGCGTACCGCAGCGCCAAGCTTGCGCCCAACAAGCAGCGCCTGCCACTCCGGTGAATGCTCGCAGAAGGGGTAAAAAGCCCCAAGGCGAGCCTGTTCATCGAGCCGCACATAGCTGTAGATCGCAATCGGCAGCGTGTGGGGCAGGTACAACTCATCGAGCCGCTCGTTAAAATCGGACGGCCCCTCGACCAGGATGGCGGCGGGCCGCAGCTGCTGGGCCAGTTGCACCACGGCACGGGCGCATGCCGGGCTGTGGTGGCGCACCGGCATGAGCACCAGGCTGCCACTGGTGGCAAACAGGCCCGCTGGTGGGTCGGGTGCATGGCGGGGTTGTGCGGTGTGTGGGTTGAGGGTCATAGCGTTTATTGCAGATTGCAGATTGCAGATTGCAGCAGCATCGCAATGCGATACTGTTCTACCCTGCCTGCTCAACTGGTGTGCAACCCGATATAGTCTTTCGCCAAGCTGCAAAGGGCTGCGCGTGCATGTGAAGTTGCCATCCTTTGTGTGCTTTGTGCCTTTGTGAGATGTTTAGGCCGACTCGCGCCTGCTGAAAAGTGCCACCAGCAGGCAAATCCAGGCAATGACGCTCATAATTGTGTAAGCCCCATTAAAAATGGCCAGATTGACTCCCACCTCAGTGCTAGACAAACCTGATTGCACCGCTGTGAAGGGGATGTAGACAGATGTCATACTACTCAGCAGTGAAATGAGCATAAACAGACTCATGGCAATAGCAACCAGGGTGTAGCGGCGCGGGTGGTCGGCCCGGCGCGAAATGGCCAATGCCAGGCCCACCCCCCAGACGATAAACAGCGGTGTGTTCCACACAAGTTGGAACATGATCGCGAATAACACTTCCATGCACAGTTTCCTTTAACCCTCGTTCCGCAGGGCTTCATAAAAAGCGCGCCAGGCCGCGCCCCGCCGCTCCTTCACCACATGGTTGAAGTAGTGGCGCAGCTTGTCGCGGTCATCGGGTGATTCCTTAAATGCTGAACCGAGCAGGCTTTGGAGCAGGTGCCGGGGCGCGAGCTTGCCGCTGTCGTAGTAGTAGGCGTGGATACCGGCAGCAAAACCAACTGAGACCGCTTCCGCTGTACTCATCACGGTGCTGAGCGTTTCCAGGGCTTTGCCGTCGGCAGTTTTCCCGCTGCGCAGCTCGTGGAAGGTTGTGACCAGCAGTTCGGTCAGTTCGGGCGGCAGGGTGACGGGCACGCCCGCCCGCCCCAGCAGGCGGGTGGTTTCCCGCTGCACCAGCTCCATCTCGTGCTGAAGGTCGGCGATGGGCGGGATGGTCTCGAAGTTGAAGCGGCGCTTGAGGGCCGCACTCATCTCGTTCACGCCCCGGTCGCGGGTGTTGGCGGTGGCGATGATGTTGAAGCCAACGCGGGCGAAGAGGTTGCGCCCGTTGTCCTCCCGTTCGGGAATAGCCATCACCCGGTCGCTCAGGATGGAAAGCAGGGTGTCCTGAATTTCCAGTGGGCAGCGGGTAATCTCCTCAAAGCGCACGATTTTGCCTTCCCGCATGCCCCGGTAGAGCGGCGCGGGCACCAGGGCCTGTTCGGTCGGCCCCTCGGCCAGCAGCAGGGCGTAGTTCCACGAATATTTAATGGCGTCTTCGGTTGTGCCAGCGCTGCCCTGAATGATCAGGGTTGAGTCGCCGGAAATAGCCGCTGCCAGCAACTCACTCAGGTAGCTCTTGGCCGTGCCCGGCTCGCCGATCAGCATCAGCCCACGGCTGGTAGCCAGGGCCACCACGCAGCGTTCCAGCAGGCTGCGGCTGCCCACAAACTTCGGGCTGATGCCGTTTGCCGCATGACCAAGCACAAAATCCAGCACCGAACGCGGCGTCAGTCGCCAGCCCTCGGGCCGGGGGGCGTCGCCATCGGCGCTAGCCAGGCGGCTCAGCTCATCGGCGTAGAGCGCCTCGGCGGCGGGGCGCTGAATCTCGTTTCGGGTGGACTCAGGTTGGCTGGTCATTCAGTCCTCGTAGCAATACTTTGGATTACTTGTTAGCTCATCCCAATTGTAGAGCACCTCGCTCAACACCACAGGCGGCACAGTGTTTAGGGCAAGTGGCAGGTGCTCGTGTTCCTGGCGAAATCGTTTGTGTAGCCCTTGCACGAAGAAGCACTCCTGACAGTACTCCATCTGCGCTCTGCTTTGCCCTAACTGCCGCCTGACATAGGCTACGGCTGTGATGTGAGCGGCCTCAAAGCGCCGTGAGAGGTAAAACGAGTAGAGTTGATGATTGCTTTCTTCTCGCT
>JALONX010000043.1 GCA_025454695.1 Chloroflexaceae bacterium | reverse complement strand
GATTGCGTTACGTAAGAATGGGCAATATGCAATCTCCATGTACGTTGGCATGTTACATCGCCCATACCTATGGAATACGGGAACCATGCTGCCGGGTAGGAGCCATGCTCCCGCATTCCAAACGTGTGCGAACGTTGTAAAGCGTTCGATCTGCAATCTGCAATAGCGCTGCGTGCCGCCCTGCCGGCAACAGCCAATCTGCAATCTGCAATCGCCATGGGGTTGCAAAAGTCGCATGAAGCCTTTATACTATTTTTTAACTTTAACCAGGTTGGCCCGGTGTTGCGGGTAGCTGCTCGCTCTGACTTTACACGGCGCACGCAGCTCATCACACTACCAGGGTCGCCTTCCGGCACCAGAAAGGAGCTGCACGCAGCATGACCTTCGTGGACAAAACCCTGACCTGTCGTGATTGTGGCCTCGATTTTGTGTTCACCGCTGGTGAGCAGGAGTTTTTCGCCACCAAAGGCTTCACCAACGAGCCAACCCGCTGCCAGGGCTGCCGCCAGGCCCGCAAAGGGGCCATGGGCGCCCGGCAAGGCGGCGCGGGCCGCAATGGCGCTGGTGCCGCCCGTGGCGTGGGTGAACGGGTGAGCTACGTCACCACATGTGCCCAGTGTGGGCAGGAAACCACGGTGCCGTTTGTGCCCCGGGGCCACCGCCCGGTCTACTGCACCGAATGTTTCCAGCAGCAGCGGAGCCATTGAAACGTGAAACGTGAGGCGTGAAACGGGAAGCGTGAAACGTGAGGCGTGAAACGTGCTGTGGCGAGAGAGTGGCTAATGGTTTAGGGCGTAGCACAAAAAACGTGAAACGTGAAGTGTAAAACGTACCAATGTACGCGCACGCTTCACGTTTCACGTTTCAGCATCAACCTGTAGCCAGTTTTTTTGCCTGTGTGAGTCTACTCCAGGTAATCCCGCAGGTGCTGGCCCACCTCAGGTTGGCGCAGGCGGCGCAGGGCCTCGGCCTCGATCTGCCGCGCCCGTTCGCGGGTCATCCCCAGCACTTTGCCCACCTCTTCCAGCGTGCGCCGTTCGCCATCCACCAGGCCATAGCGCAGATCAATGATCTTGCGCTCGCGCTCGTTCAGGTGCGTCAGCGCTTCCGCCAGGTCGCGCCGCAGCAGCTGGGCCGAGGCAAAGTCGGTCGGCGTCGGCAGTTCGTCATCCGGCAGAAAGTCGCCCAGCGTGCTTTCGCCGTCGTCGCCCACCGGCGTTTCCAGCGACATGGGCCGCCGCGCTGCTTCGAGCACTCGCTGAATGCGATCTACCGGTTGGCCGAGGGCGATGGCGATTTCTTCAGCGGTGGGCTGGCGCTCCAGCGATTGCGAGAGCCGTTCGGCAGTGCGCTTGACCTGTCCAACCGACTCACTCATATGCACCGGCAGGCGAATGGTACGGCCCTGCTCGGCAATTGCCCGCGATACTGCCTGGCGGATCCACCATGTAGCATAGGTTGAAAAGCGGTTGCCTTTGTGATAGTCAAACTTTTCTACGGCCCGCATCAGGCCAATATTGCCTTCCTGGATAAGATCCAACAGCGAGAGGCCTCGCCCAACATACTTTTTGGCGATGCTTACCACGAGGCGCAGATTGGCCTGAATAAGGTGGCGACGGGCGTCGTTGCCGTCCTGCACGCAGGACTCAAGGGCGCGGCGCAGCGGCAGGCTCAAGTCGTCGTTAGACTCAAGCCGACTCTGGGCAACCTCCGCCCGCTCGATACGCTCGGCCAGCGCAATCTCTTCGGTGGCTGTGAGCAGCGGCACCCGCCCAATTTCTTGCAGGTAGTGCTGCACCGTGTCGAAGGTCGGCTCGGTGGGCAAGCGCAATTCATCAAGCGTTTCAACCGCCACGTCTTCTAATTCAACCACGGCTTCGTGTTCGGCTTCTTCATGCACCACAGACGACTTTGCGCGGTTCCAGGTTGGTTCTTTGGCAGGGTTGAGCATCATCTGTACATGCTCCTTCTAGCACAGTGTCTGACACAGCGGAAAGAAGCACGTTTCCTCAGTCATCAAACAGAGGAAACAGGCCCTCAAAACACGTGATGGCTTGCACTCAACAAATCGGGGTTAAGCGCCGGGAATAAACAAAATTCGAGGATTTTACAACAAAATAGCGAGGCTTCTAGATATGAAGTCTCTAGTACTAAGTATAGCGGCTTGAGCGCAATTTGTCAAGCCTTTTTTTAACCAATGTAGGGTCATGTCAACATTGTTGGGGTGTTTCTCCGAACCTGGTTTTTGTTGGTTTTTGGCGACGAAGCCGCCCTCAACTCCCCACCGCAGGTGGATTTTGACGTTGCCCTATTCACTACTGGTTCAATCCCGCTGGTTTCACACGAACAAGAGTACTGTGGTAGAACACCTCTTGAGTACCACCTTCGCATCTTGACCTTGTGCATGCTGCCAGTGTATGCTTGCTACGACACCTGAACGTAGCCCGTTCAGCCTGAGCCGCCGGGGACGCCACGTTCGCGTTCCCTTCATGCACACGGGAACGCACCTTCGTGGAAACCCAGAACCTGCTTTTATTGCAACTTCAGCATGAATGGTATGCCCTACCAGGCTCCGCCGTGCGGGCAGTGACGCGCTGGCGTGCGCCAACCCCGGTGCCCGGCGCTCCGGCCACCATCCCTGGCATCATCAGCCAGCGCGGCGTGGTGCTGCCGGTGGTAGATGTGCGCCCGCTGTTAGGCCTGCCCGACGGCCCACCCGAACGCTCAGCCCGTTATGTGATCACCCACCATGGCGACGTGGAACTGGCACTCTATGTAGATGGCATTCACGACCTGACCGATGTGCCCGCCGCCGAACTGGAACCGCCGCCTTCGGCCCTGAACCCCCAGCGGCTGCGGCTGCTGCGGGCCGTGACGCGGGTGGACGAGCGCCCCGTCGCCCTGTTTGACATGGCGGCGCTGGTGGCTGCGCTGCGAGATTAAGCGATGGAGCAGGCTGCCCACTTTATTGCGCTCTACACCGAGCGCCATTTGTATGCCGCGCCCCGCAGCCACATCCAGGCTCTCTGGATGTTGGACGAGCGCAGTGGGGCGGCCCACCAGGATGCTGACAAGGGCATCTGGGTGCAGCCTCTCGGCCCTCTGATTGACCCGCTCGATGTGTATGTGCCGGGCCGACGGCAACAGGCCCTGGTGGTGGCGACATCTGCTGGCCCGTTGGCGCTGCTGGTGCGCCGGGCAGATGATACGCTTGGGTATGTTGCCCACACCTATCAGCCGTTGGCGCCATTGCTGCGCGAGCGACTAGCCCGGCCCTGGTTTTCGGGCACGCTCATTGTGGAAGAGCAGCCTATCCTTGTGCTTGACCTGCTATCGTTGGTTGAAATACGTAGAACTTTACCCCTGGACGACATGTATGGAACAGACATTTCGCGGCATCTTTCAGCGTAATCGGCCCGTGCTACCGAGCCTCACCGACAATGGCTTGATGTTGCAACAGGTCAACCTGGTGACGGCGATGATCGCGATCAGTAGCGCGGCAGCCCTGGTGGTGCTTGGCCAGCTTCTTCAGTTTAACCCCTGGGTTTTGATCGCCGCCGTTGTGCCGCTGTTGCTGCTGGTGAATGGTATGACCCATCTGCTTCTGGTGCAGAAGCAGGCCGGGTGGGCGGCGCATGTGTTTGCCTACGGCACGATGGTCGCTATAACGGTAGCGGCCTTTTTCTACGGTGGCGCAAAGGGGCCGCTGCTGATGGGGTATTTTGTGCCGGTGGTGTTGATGGGCATGCTCGGACGGGGCAGCGATACTGTGCGTCTCTGCATCTTTGCCATTCTCGCGTTTGGCTCGGTGGTGGTGGCCGAAGAATGGTTTGGCTTTCAACCTGTGATCCAGGTGGATATTGATAAGTCGTATGTGTTTCTCGTCTTTCTTATTGTGGCCATTAGTCTTTGCGGCTACCTGGCGGTGACGGTGGGCAAAAACCTCAACGCAGTCGTGCGTGAGTCGAATGAGCGGGCCGAGGAGCTGATGCTGAAAACCGAACAGCTGATGGAGAAAAATATTCAGCAGGTTGAACTTGGCAGCCAGCTCTCATCGTCGGCCACGCAGATGAAGCTGACGGCACAGCAGCAGGCCAGCGGTGCCGCCGAACAGGCCAGTGCGGTTTCGGAGGTGGGCACCACCATCGAGGAGTTGGGCAGCACCGCCCGCCAGATCGCCCAGTCGGCTGACCATGTGGCCCAGGCCGCCCACCAGACGCTGGAGAACCTGAGCAACGGCCAGGATGCGGTGGACGAAAGCATCCAGGCGATGGAGCGCATCCGGGGCCGCGTGCAGGATGTTTCCGGGCGTGTGCTGAGTCTTGGCGAGCGTTCGCAGCAGATCGGCGAGATTATTGACTTGATTGACGATATTTCCGACGAAACCCACCTGCTAGCGCTGAACGCGGCGATTGAGGCTGCCGGGGCGGGTGAGCATGGGCGGCGCTTTGCGGTGGTAGCCGCCGAAGTGAAGAGCCTGGCCAACCGCACGCTGGCCGCCGCCAAAGAGGTCAAAGGGGTCATCCGCGAGATTCGTGAAGCCACCAATTCCGCCGTGCTGGCCGCCGAGGAGGGCAGCAAAGAGGTGGAACGGGGCGTTGATCTGGCCCATCGGGCGGGTCAGGTGATGAATAACATTGTGATGGTGGCCGAACGCACCGCCCAAAGCGCCGCTGAAATCGGCCTGGCCACTGCCCAGCAGCAGAGTGCTAGCGAGCAGGTGGTTGAAATGATGCGTGAGATCGCCGATGTGGCCCGCCAGTCGGCCACGGGTGCCCGCCAGATGGCCGACTCCGCCACTATGCTTACGACCATCGCTAGTCGGCTCCATGGCATTACGCAAATCGAGGAGTGACCAGCAGTAAACGCAAACACACCTGAACGCAGAGCAGTTAGCAGTCGGCAGTTGGCAGTTGGCAGTTGGCAGTTGGCAGTTGGCAGTTAGCAGTTAGCAGTTGGCAGTTGGCAGTTGGCAGTTGGCACGTATCGGTTAACAGATTTACGCAGTACGCAGTACGCAGTACGCAGTATGCACTGGTTCTCGGTTCTCGGTTCTCGGTTCTAAGCTATGGATTTATCCGTTTTCTACAACCAATTTCGTGAAGAGACGGTGGAAAACCTGCGTCTGCTGAACGATGGCCTGCTGAGCCTGGAAAAATTGGACGCGGGCGACCCAACGGCGAAGGCGACGGTTGACGCCATTTTCCGCGCCGTTCACACGATCAAGGGATCGTCGCGTCTTCTGGGTTTTGAGGATGTGGGCCGGATTGCCCATGTGATGGAACACATCCTGGGGGCCATCCGCGAGGGGCGGCGCACCCTGAGTAGCGCCCTGGCTGATGAGTTGTTGCGGGGCGGCGACGCCATTCAGGAACTGACCAACGCTGCTGTGGAAGGCCGCAGCGTGGAGCTTGATGTAGACGCTTTGGTGAAGATGTTGGGTCGTGGCATGCCGGGTGAGCGCGAGCGCGATGCAGCCGGGCCGACGGAAGCGGCACCCCAGGCTGCGGAACCGCCACCCGTGCGCCGCCCCCGCCGGGCTGCTCCCGCTGAGGCTAGTCCCGTTGCCCCTGCGCCCGTGCATGCCGAAGAACCCCCAGCCCCGGTGCATGCTCCAGCGGCGGCGGCCAGTGCTCCCGCCAGCCGCCGGGGCAAAGGCCAGACTGTGCGGGTACGGGTGGATCGGCTGGATCGGCTGATTAACCTGGCTGGGGAGTTGACTGTTGGGCAACATGCGCTGGTGGCCCACCGCGAAAGCCTGAACGAATTGCGCACCCTGGTGCAACAGCAAACGCTGGCCCTGGCCACGCTAGAAGCCGAATTGCACCGCATGCGCTTCTCATCTGCGGAACGGCGCAACCTGGAGCAGCACATGCAGCTGCTGCACGACACGGCGGGCCGCGCCCGCGCTCAGGTCGAACGGCAGATTGACCGTTTTGAGGAGCAGGTAGAGCAAAACCGCCAGATTGTGAGTGACCTGGAACAGGAGGTGATGGCGGTGCGGCTGCTGCCGGTTTCCACCGTGTTTGCCAACCTGCCCCGGGCCGTGCGCGACCTGGCCAACAGCCTGGGCAAGCAGGTGGAGCTGGAGCTGCACGGCGAAAGCACCGAACTCGACCGCAAGCTGCTGGAAGCGCTGAACGACCCGCTGCTGCACCTGGTACGCAACGCGGTTGACCATGGCATCGAAACGCCGAACGAGCGGACGAGTCAGGGGAAAGCCGAGGTTGGGCGGCTGGTGGTGCGGGCCGAGGCTGCGGGCGGTGAAGTTCGCATGAGCATTAGCGACGATGGCCGGGGCATGGAACCCCAGCGCCTGCGCGACTCAGCGGTGCGCAAGCGCCTCATCAGCGCCGAGAACGCGGCCATGCTCAGCGACCAGGAGGCCCTGGAGCTAGTTTTCCTGCCGGGCTTTAGCACCGCCGCGCTGATTACCGACATCTCCGGGCGCGGCGTGGGCATGGATGTAGTGCGCACCAACATCGGCGAACTGGGCGGCCAGGTGCTGGTGGACTCACACGTGGGTCAGGGCACCACCTTCACCCTGGTGCTGCCGCTGACGCTGGTGACAACCCGCGTGCTGATGGTGCGGGCCGGGGGAGCCGTGTTTGCTGTGCCCGCTTCGGGCTGCCGGGGCACCTCCTGGGTCTACCCCGACCAGATTCATACGCTGGAAGGCCAGGCGACCGTCCATTACCAGGGCCGCACCGTGCCCCTGTTGCGGCTGGGCGACCTGCTTGGCCAGACCACGCCGCAGCATAACACCGCCCACAACCGCATGCCAACCCTGTTTCTGGGCCATGCCCAGCGCATGGTGGGCTTTCTGGTGGATGGTGTGCTGGATGAGCGCGAGGCCGTGGTGAAACCCCTGGGTACGCTGCTGGAAGCGATTTGCCGCAGCAAACCCACGCTGTGCCCCTATGGCGGCGTGGTGCAGCCGGGCGACGGCAGCCTGGTGTTGCTGCTCAACCCGCATTCGTTGCTGGCTGGTGCCCGTGGCATGGCCTACGGTGAGAGCGTGAGTCGCACGCCGACGCGCCGCCACCATTTGCTCGTCACCGACGACTCGTTCACCACCCGCGAGATGATGCGGAGCATTCTGCAATCGGCGGGCTACACCGTGACGACGGCCTTTGATGGCATGGACGCCCTGGATAAATTACGGGTACAAACCTACGATTTGCTGGTGAGCGATGTGGAGATGCCTCGCATGACCGGTTTCCAGCTGACGGCCAGCGTGCGACGGGAGCTAGGCAATACCAGCATGCCAGTGATCATTATCACCAGCCTGGCTTCGGACGAACATCGCCAGCAGGGCATGGAGGCGGGCGCACAGGCCTACATCGTCAAGAGTCAGTTTAATCAAGATAACCTGCTGGGCACCATCCAGCAATTATTAGATGTGGCGTGAGCGATTGGTGGTTCTCACAAAGGCACAAAGCACGCCAAGGATCGAAGACTCACGTCTTGTTGCACTCCCTTTGCGGCTTTGCGAGAGCAAAAAGTGCCTTTGTGAGAGATATGAATTGTGGCAACGTATGGAAAGGGAGCGCCCTATGGCCGGACGAATCCTGGTCGTTGACGATAGCAAACTGGTGACGGACATTGTCAAAATGCGGCTTGAGATGTACGGCTTTGCCGTGCGCCTGGCCCACAGCGGCGAGCAGGCCCTGGAAGCCATTGCCGACGAGGTACCCGACCTGATGGTGCTGGATTTGCAGATGCCCGGCATTGATGGCTACGAGGTTTGCCGCCGTCTGCGCGACGACCCCCAACTCGATGACCTGCGCATCATCATGCTGACCTCCAGCGATGACAAGCGGGCCGCCTTTGAAGCCGGGGTTGACGACTACCTCAACAAAGATGTTGACCTGCTGAACCTGCCCAACCGCGTGAAGCTAGTGCTTGAGATGTAAGTCCAGTTGGCAGTTGGCAGTTAGCAGTTGATCCGCCAAGGACGCGAAGAGCGCGAAGAGCAGCACGCAGTACGCAGTACGCTTCACGTTTCACGCATCTTCTCATCGCTCATCGCTCATCGTTCAGGTGTTTGTTATTCGTCAATCGAGTAATCGTCAATCGCTAATCGCCATGCCCCTTCGCCTGCTCATAGTTGATGACTCCGCCCTTACGCGGAATGTGCTGCGGGAACTCTTTGAGAGTGACCCGGAGGTTCAGGTTGTGGGGGCTGCCCGCAGTGGGCAGGAAGCCTTGCGCATGGTGGCCGAGCTACGGCCCGACGTGGTGACGATGGATGTGCAGATGCCGGGGATGGACGGGATCGAAACCACCGAGCGGCTGATGGCCTACCATCCTACGCCGATCCTGGTGCTGACTTCAACGCTGTCGCGTCAGGAAGTGGACATAACCTTTAAGATGCTGGAAGTCGGCGCGTTGGAAGTGGTGGAGAAGCCGACGCTTTCCGACCAGGTGGCCCTGACCCGTGCCCGCACCGAACTGACCCGCAAAGTCAAGCTGTTGGCACGAGTGAAGGTGGTAACCCACCTGCGCGGGCGACGGCGGCTGGAGCAGCAGGGCAGCAGCAGGGTTGCAACAGCGGCCCCGCCGCCACGAACCACGCCAGCCGTGGCCATGCCAACGCTGCCTCCGCCCACGGTAAACGCCAGTCCGTCACTGGCCGGGTTTCCGGTGGTGGTGATAGGCGCGTCCACCGGCGGCCCCAAAGTCATCCGGCAGCTATTGGCCGGGCTACCTACCAACTTTGGCGCGGCGGTGGTGGTGGTGCAGCATATTTCGCGGGGCTTTAGCCAGGGCATGGTCGAATGGTTGGGCGAGGTGTCTGGCCCAAAAGTGGTGCTGGCCCAGGAAGGCATGCCAGTGGTGGCGGGACGGGTGCTGGTTGCGCCCGATTCGGCGGAACTGCTCTTTTCGCGCCTGGGCACGGTGCATCTCACCGGGCAGCAGCTGCTCATCCAGCACCCGGCGGTTGACATCACCATGCAAGCGGCTGCCGAGGTGTTTGGCGCACGCACACTGGGGGTGCTGCTCACAGGCATGGGCCGCGACGGGGCGGCGGGTATGCAGAGCATCCGCCGGGCTGGTGGCCACACCATCGCCCAGGATCAGGCCAGTTGCAGCATCTATGGCATGCCCAAAGCTGCCGTAGACCTGGGGGCAGTGCATGAAATCCTCGCGCCCGACGAGATTATTCAAACGCTTATTCGGCGGGTGGCGGGGAGTTGAGAAACAGTTAGCAGTTAGCTACAGAGAACACAGAGAATAGGGGATAGTTAGCAGTTGGCAGTTGGCAAGCGAAACGGCTGAAGGCTGAAGAGTCGCCTGATATATGAATCTCATCCTTCATCCTTTAGCCTTCAGCTTTTGTATACTCGTAACTCGTAACTCGAAACTCGAAACTTGTCAATGTCAACCTCCACTCCACAACCAGCCCTCACCCTGACGGCGAACCAGTTGCGCGGCGTGCGCGAGGTGCTGGCCCGCTACAGCGGCGTGTATCTGGATGAGGCGCGCCAGCGGCTGTTGACCGACGGACTCGCCCGGCGGATTGCCGCCACGGGCCTGTCGGCTGAGGCCTACATTGGCATGTTGCAGCGAGAGCAGGGCCGGGGCGAGTTGCAGCAACTGGTGGAGCTGCTGCTGAACCATGAGACGATGTTTTTGCGCAACCAGCTGCACATGCGGGTGCTGCGCGAGGTGGTGTTGCCGCAGCTGCACCGCCAGAAGCGGCCTGGTGAACCGCTCCGCTTCTGGAGTGCGGGCTGTGCAACCGGGGAAGAACCCTACTCGCTGGCAATGATGGTGCTGGAAACCTTTGGCCAGACCTTGCCACGCCCGGTGGAAATCTGGGCCACTGATTTGAGTGAAACGGCCCTGCGCCAGGCCCGCCGGGGTGGCTACAGTGGGCGGGCACTGAGCAACATTACTCTGGAACAGCGCCGCCGTTATTTTGAAGAGCGCCACGGGGCCTGGTTTGTGCGCGACCATGTGCGGGCGCTGGTGCAGTTTGAACAGCAAAACTTGATGGAGCCGTTTCCGCCCCGCGCTCAGGGGGTAGACATTATTTTTTGCCAGAATGTAACCATTTATTTTCAGGTGGCCACATGTCGGGCCTTGATGGAGCGCTTTTACGCGGCGCTACCGCCTGGGGGCCAGCTGTTTCTGGGCTTTTCCGAAACGCTCTGGAATATCTTTGATCGTTTTCGTACCAGGGAAATTGGCGGGGCATTCATTTATTATAAGGACTCGTCGGTGCCGACAACGCCTAACCCTGGGAAGCAGCGGCAAGCGCCGCCCCGCCGCCAGACCTCGCCGCTGGTGCTGCCACCCAGGCCCCGCCCGCCCGTGCCCGCCCCGGTGACGACGCTGCGGGGCGAGGCGCTTCCGGCCAGCGGGGCGGCGGCGCTGTTGCAGCAGGCCCGCGATCTGCTGGATGCAGGCCAGGCCGAGGCGGTGCTGGAGGTGTTGCAGGGCGCAACCTTTGAACGGGCCGACACGCCGCAGATGCTGGTGCTGGCTGCCCGCGCCCACGCCAACCGGGGCGACCTGGAACTGGCAATTGCCGAGACTCACCGGGCGATTGAGATGAATCCCCTTTCCAGCGATGCCTATGTATTGCTGGGGACGCTCTACATGCAGCAGAGCAAGGGGGCGGCGGCCCATTGTCCGGCGCTGCTCAGCGCGGCGCGGCAGCTGGAACGGGCGCGTTACCTCGACCCGGAATCGGCGCTGATCTCGTTTCGCCTGGCCGATGTGTATCGGCAGCTGGAGCGACACGATGCGGCCCGGCGCGAGTATCGTAATACGCTCAACAAACTGGAAACCTACGCTGCCGATACCCTGCTGGACGGGGTGGCGGTGCATTGGGTGCGCGAAAGTTGCCAGCGTTACATGAGTACGCTGGCTCGTGGTGAAAGTAGACGTTAACGTATGACACGCCCACCCAAACAACGCCGTGCGCCCGTGAGTCTGTTGGGGCACACCACATGGCGGCCAGCCCGGCCACGCCCCCGTGGGGCTGCGCCCGTGGTTGCGCCCGCTCCGGTGGCTCCTGCCGCCGAAACGGAAGCGGCCCAGAACCTGGCCCAACGCCAGGCCGAGCTGGAGCAGGATTTGCAGATGGCCCGCGACATTCAGCAGGGCCTGCTGTTGGAAGCTGCGCCCCACTTGCCGGGTTGGGAGGTGAGCGCCATTTCGCTGCCCGCCCGCGAGCTTGGCGGCGATCTGTACAGCTTTCAGATGTTGCCAACTGGTTGGCAGGGCATTATGATCGGCGATGTGTCGGGCAAGGGGCTGCCTGCGGCGTTGCGCATGGCGGTGGCCCGCACAGTGTTTCGCTACGAGGCCCGCCGGGCTTGCGGCCCAGGCGACACGTTGGCGGCGGTGAATCAGGACATCATCAACGAAATCCCTCACGGCATGATCACCATGCTCTACGCCGTGCTGGAACCGTCAAGCGGATATATCAAGATCGCCAACGCGGGCCATACCTTTCCAGTGGTTGTCAACGGTAAAGTAGTAGAGATAGAATTATCGGGCCTGCCACTGGGAGTAGACAACGAGAGCGATTATAGCGAAGCCACTGCCGAGTTGCCCCACGGCGCAAGTGTGGTCTTCTACACCGACGGGGTGATTGAGGCCGAGCGAAACGACGGCGAAATCTATGGCTATGAACGCTTGCAGGCGCTGCTAGCCGAGAACCATCGGCTCAAGCCCAGGGCCATGGTGAGTCTGATTTTGAACGATATTCGGTCCTGGATCGGCAGCCATGCCCAGAGTGACGACGTGACGATTGTGGCGTTGCGGCGGCGGCTCAGCAGTTTGCATGATGAGCTGCGCACGGTGGCCGATGAGGTGTTGGGCGAAAGCCCGGCGGCGCTGTTCTGGGACGAGGTGGTGGGGGTGAGTGCGGCCCATGCGGCCAGGCTTAGCCCCGAAGAGTGGCTGGAGCTGGTGCCGAGGCTGGCCAAAGCTGCCCAGAGTCGCTTCAGCCGGGGCCTGGCTCGCGAACTGCACCAGCAGTTCCGCCTGGCGATTGAGGACTACCGGGTGGAGTGACTGACGAACACAGTTAAACGCAGAGCCGCAGAGCCGCAGAGGGTTCGAACAAATACGCATGACGAATTATGCAGTATGTTCCGCGTCGTCTGCGTACTCGGCGGTGAACATTTCATGCAAAGTTTTTAACGACATGGTATAGTGCAAGTCCACGCTGGCCTTGCACCGCAGCAGGGCCGCACTGCCACGGACGTGTGATTGGAGTACCACAACGCGCTTGCGCGTACAGCTAAGGTGAAATACGTATGGTAGCGAATGAACCGCTTCTGTTTATGCCCCTGGATTTAGATACGTTTACAGGGAGCGAACGGTTTATGTCTGGCACGCGCCTCGGTGCAGCGTTTAGCCAGGGCATGCGTTCATACCTGCGGGCCGCCTATGAAGAGGCGGTGGAACATTTCCAGTCGGCCCTGATTGCGGCCTATGTGGATGGTGAAGAGCAGGCTCAGATTTACGAACGGGAACGAGCGATTATTTACCTATACAAGGGTAACGCCTGGGCCTTTGCCGATGATTGGGATGCGGCGCTGCGCGAATATCTGGAAGCGGTGCAGACCGACCCACAGTTGGCTGAAGCCCACTACAACCTGGGTGTGGCCTTCGCTGCCATCGGCCAGATTGACAAGGCGATTGCAGCTTTTAAGGAAGCCCTCGCCCAGAACCAGAGCCTGTATGAAGCCCACTTCTCGCTAGGGCGCTGCTACCAGCGGCTGGATGATGCGGGACGGGCTTACATTCACTACAATAGTGCCTGCAATGCTCGCCCACAGGCCGCCGAGCCGCGCTACTACCTGGGGCTAATGCACCAGAGTCACGGTGCCCACGAACTAGCCCAACGCTGTTTCGCCGATGCGCTTCGGGTGGAGCCGACCTTTGTGTCGCCAGCGATGGAAGATGAGGTGCTGGTGACCCGGAGCGAAGAAGAGGTGGCCCAGTGGTACTACCGGCTCAGCCAGGCGTTGAAGCAGCAGAGCTATGAAGAAGAGGCCGAACGAATCTATCGGGCGCTGCTGGAATGGCGGCCCGAGGAGTCGCAGGCCCGTTACCTGTTGGGCAACCTGCTGGCCCGCCGCCGCCGCCTGGATGAGGCGCTGGAGGAGTATCGCCAGATTCCGCCCTACCACAAATATTATGTGGATGCCCGCCTGCGCATGAGCACAGTGATGCGGCTGCTCAAACAGCCCCGGCAGGCCTACGACTTGCTGCTGAACTGTGCCAGGCTGCACCCTGGTAACGGGCAACTCTTTCTGCACATGGGCAAGCTGCTTTACGACATGGGGCGGCACCCGGCGGCGGTGCGGGCCTTTGAGCGGGCGGTTGAGTTGCTGAGCGACGATCCGCAGGCCCATTACCTGCTCGGCTTTATGTACAACATTATTGGCAAGGAGAACTGGGCGCTGGCAGCATGGCGCAAAGCGGTAGACCTGTCGCCGGACTCTCATTCGCTGCGCTACGACCTGGGCTATATGTATGTGCGGCGCGACCGCTATGACCTTGCGGCGGCTGAGTTTGGCCGGGTGCTGGAACACTGGCCCGATGATATAGAAACTAATTTTATGCTCGGGTTGTGTTACAAGGAGCTGATGGAGCCAGCCCGTTCCATCCCGTTGTTTGAGAAAGTGCTGCGGCGCAACCCGCGCCATGCCCAGGCGCTTTATTACCTGGGAGCCTGCTATTTGCAGATCGGCAATACCTCGCTTGGCAAGGCTTACCTGCGGCGGTATGACCATATGGTTCGGCAGGTGGCGGTGGCGACAAAGGTGTCGTCATCAAGCAGCGGGGCGCGACGGCGTGCCCTTGCTGGCGTGATGCAATAGGATGATGTTGAACACGAGTTTTATATGCATGTGATCGGGGCAAGGGGTGTTTCCGCGTTTACCTCCGCTCGGGAACGGCACCCAGAAAACGATTTGTTGAAGGAGTTGAAATAACAACCGGATCGAAAGGATAGCTGCATGGAGCGCGTCGAAGTTCGCATCCCCTCCCTACCCTCTTACGAGCGCGTCGTGCGGGCCAGCGCCGCCGAAATCGGGCAGGCGTGTGGATTTTCAACCGAACGAGTCGAAGATTTGAAGCTGGCGGTGAGCGAAGCCGTGAACAACGCTATTGAACACGGCAATCGCAACGAAGCCAGCAAGCCCGTAGCCGTCACGTTCGCCCTCGACCAGGAGAAGCTTGAGGTGCGGGTGATTGACCAGGGCAATGGTGTGGGTCAACCGGACTTTTCACGGCGGGTGGTTGAGGAGTATAACCTGGAAGATGGTATGCTCCGGGGATTTGGCACCTATCTTATTGGTGCATTGGTAGACGATTACGAAGTCAGCTCGTCTCAATCTGGAACAACATTTACGCTACGGCTGTATCGTAAGGAGCATGGTGTATGAGTGACCTCATCCGACGTGAAGAATTTGGTGAAGTGGTGGTGCTACATATTGGCACCTCCAGTGTTGATGGCATTTCGGCAGCGGCGATTGCAGTGGCCTGCTCCGACATGCGCCCGATCACGGTGTTGGATTTTAGCGAAGTATCGTTTATTAATTCAGCGGGCATTTCGGCTCTGCTGAAGTTTGTGGTTTCGGCACGAAAGGCGGGGCACAAGCTGTTTGCTATGAACCTTAGCCCCCATCACCAGAAGATTTTTAAGATGGTTGAAATGTCGCGTTTTATGCCAACCATTGAAGAGCGTGATCTGGTGACTTACCGTTGATGTGAGGAGGAAACATGCGGGACTTCCAGTTGGGAGACATCTGGAGTCAACTGCGTAATCGGTTTCGTCGCAATCATTCATTATCTTTAGCCGATGCGTCTCGACCTGAGCCTGCCCCCGTTGAAGCACCTCGCCGTCTGGGCCTGGTGCTTGGCGGTGGGGGTGGCCGGGGCGGGGCGCATCTTGGCGTTCTGGCGGTGCTGGATGCATTGGCGATG
>JALONX010000653.1 GCA_025454695.1 Chloroflexaceae bacterium | reverse complement strand
CAGGTTGTCACCGCCGCCTGGTTTTTTGACGGTGCCGCCGCTCCCGTCCTCGTCGTCGTCGCCCTTTTCGCCGCTCATTTCCTCTTCGAGCATCTGCTCAACCATTTCGTCCCAGTCTTCGCCCGCGTCTTCGCCCAGCTCCTTGCCCATCTTTTTAGCCCAGCGGGCAATGGAGCGGGGGTCGTTTTCGTCCAGCCCGGCAAACGACGAAGGATCGGAAAGGGCGTCAATGCGGGCCTCTTCCGACTTCAGCACGGCCACGCGGGATACCGCCCGCTTGACCTGAGGGTTGCCGCAGCGGGGGCAGGCCAGGCCCTCGGGGTCGCGGAAGCCCTGCACCAGCTTTTGAAAGCGGCCATTGCACTGAGGACAATTGTATTCGTAGATTGGCATGCACTCCTCTAATATAAGGGTTAAGGATTAGGGGTTAACGATCCAGTTTGCTGTGTGACTATTTCAAAAAAGCAGTAACCCCTAACCTCTAACCCCTAACCTCTAACCTCTAACCCCTAACCTCTAACCACTTCAAGCACCAGCGGTGGGGGCGCAACGGCCTCCGATCCAATAGTATAAGCCGCAAGCAGTGGTTGCGCAACTCGTTCGGCATCGGCCACCCTGGTGGCGTGAATGTGCAGCAGCGGTTCGCCCGCCGTTACACGGTCGCCGACGCGGGCTGCTAACACCAGCCCCACCGCTGGATCAATCGTGTCTTCTTTGCGCTCCCGCCCGCCGCCCAATGCATTCACCATCAAGCCCAGGGTCTGCCCCTCAATCGCGGCGACGACGCCCGACGTGGGGGCGGGCAGCGGCAACACCACCGGCGCACGGGGCAGGGCGTCTGGTTCCTCCAGCACGGCCAGGTCGCCGCCCTGGTTCGTCACCATGCGGCAGAAGGTGCGCCAGGCCGCGCCGTTTGCGAGCGCCGCTTCCAGCATGCGGCGGGCTTCGGACTCCGCTGTGGTTTTGCCTGCCAGCAGCAGCAGTTCCGCGCCCAAAATCAGGCACAATTCCACCAGGTCGGCGGGGCCGCGCCCGCGCAGGGCCGCAACTGCCTCGCGCACTTCCAGGGCGTTGCCAATGGCATAGCCGAGGGGCTGCTCCATCGAACTCAGCACGGCTGCAACCCGCCGCCCCGCATGCTGCCCAATTGCCACCATAGTCTGGGCCAGTTGGCGGGCTTGTTCGGGGGTTGACATAAACGCGCCGCGACCATATTTCACGTCTAGCACAATGCAGTCGGCCCCGGCAGCCAGCTTTTTGCTCATCACGCTGGCAGCAATCAGCGGGATGGACTCAACTGTAGCGGTCACATCGCGCAGGGCGTAGAGCCGCTTGTCAGCGGGGGCCAGGTCGCCGCTCTGGCCCGCTACCACCAGGCCAATCTCGCGCACGGCCTGGCGAAACTCCTCGGCGCTGAGGGCGGTGCGAAAGCCGGGGATGCTTTCCAGCTTGTCAATCGTGCCGCCGCTGAAGCCCAGTCCGCGCCCGCTCATCTTGGCCACCGGCAGGCCCAGGGCCGCCACCAGCGGGGCCAGCACCAGGGTGGTTTTGTCGCCAATGCCGCCGGTGGAATGTTTGTCCACCGTCAGCGGGGCCAGGTCGTGCAGATCAAGCATGTCGCCGCTGTGGGCCATGGCCAGGGTGAGATCGGCGGTTTCCCGCGAATCCATGCCCCGCAGCAGCACCGCCATAGCCCAGGCCGCCATCTGGTAGTCGGGCACAGCACCGCTGGTGTAGCCCGCAACGAGGAACTGGATTTCATCCGTCGTGAGCGTGCCGCCGTCACGTTTTTTGGCAATAATGTCTACTGCGCGCATAGGTTTGATTGCAGATTGCAGATTGGCCTGGTGCGAAAGCTATGGCTTGATAGGCGATAGCTCAACTGTTTTACCATCTGCGATACATGAAAAATATGGGGTCGCTGAAACACTATTCGGCATCCGGGTCAATTCCCAGAGCGCGGAGTTTCGCTGCCAGGCGTTCGGCCCGCTCCTGCGCTTCCTCGGCCCGCAACCGTTCCTGTTCCAGTTGCTCTTCGCTCGTCGGCAGGAGTTTTCCCTCCAGATCATACCAGCGCAGCCATGGCAGATCACAGTTCTGGTAGGTGCCATCCCAGATGCCTAAAGCCGCTCCGAGTGAGGTAATGGGGTAATTGCCATATTCATCGGCAGGCACGGGTACATACTCGCCAACTTCCAGCTGATACACGTCAACCCGACCCGGTTGCACCTCGTAAATTGCGTAGTAGGGCGGGCGAATAAATTGTTCGTAAATCCAGAATTTGCCCGTTCCCGGCGTGCGATCGCGCTCCTCCGACCCATCGCCGGAAACAAACTCGATCACAATCAGTGGCGATGCGAGCTCCTTCCAAAAGACGTAAGAACGGCGCACCCGTCCATCAAGCAGCGGTGGGACACCTGGCACATAGAACCAGTCCGGCGCAATCGAGCCGCGCACCGGGTCTTGTCCTAGACTCACTTCCAGGTTCCAGTAGATGCCGCTGTCCTGGCCAATGGCATACATTCCATCAGGATGGCGCTGATCGAGTACAGGCCGAATGGCGTCGGTGAGCAGCATGCTTTGGGGATGTTCGTGAAAGTTTTGCACTGGTTTTCCATCCGTTTCAGGCAGACTCAGATGATCCGGCAGCGCAAAACCGGGTGGAAACAGCTGGGTCGGATCGTCACTCAGAACCGGCACTGTATCAGTACTCATCGTGTTACCCTCCTGACAAGTAAAGCGCAGTTATCTTTGCTGTTACTTGAGCGCCTTGATCGCCTTCGGCAACCGTGTCAACAGGTCGCTTGCCATCGCTCCGGCGTCGCCCAACTCCTCGCGCACCAGCGCCCCGGCTGCGCCATGCAGGTAGACGCCCAGTAGGGCTGCCTCGTAGCCGTTCAGCCCCTGGGCTAGCAGCCCGCCGATTACGCCCGCCAGCACATCGCCGGTGCCCGCCGTGGCCAGGGCCGGGTTGCCGCCAGGGTGCATGGCGTTGCGGCCATCGGGCGCGGCGACGATGGTGGTTGCACCCTTCAGCACCACCACCTGGCCCCAGTTCGTGGCGGCATCGGTGGCAACCTGCACCAGATCGGTGGGAAGCTCCTCCAGCTTCAGCAAGCGGCGCATCTCGCCGGGGTGCGGCGTGAGA
This sequence comes from Chloroflexaceae bacterium, assembly GCA_025454695.1. Lineage (GTDB taxonomy): Bacteria > Chloroflexota > Chloroflexia > Chloroflexales > Chloroflexaceae > JALONX01. Next base: position 1,031 of record JALONX010000653.1, on the reverse strand, counting down.
ATACAGCGATTCTTTGGCAGCAGCCCACTCCAGTTTTCGATTTTGGCCAACAGGTTCAAACCGTCGGCATCAATCACCATGGGCGGCAGTTCCATGGTCAGGTGGGCCGTAGGTTCGGCATGGACGGCGGCGGCACGGGCGAGAAAGCCCACCCGGCCCCGCGCTTTTGGCCCTTCAAACGAGAGCAACCGTTGCAGAAACAGCAGCGTGCCTTCCTCCTGGCCCAGCCCAGGGCCAAGCACCATGGCGTTGTAGCCCTCAAGCTGTTTCAGCAGCATGTCCGCCGCTTCGCTACCCACGGCCCCCAGTTCGGCTTCCGGTAGCGGCAGCAGTGTCGCTTCCAGCGGTCGTCCCGTCTGCCCGATGATGCTGCGGGCAGCGGCCAGTGTGACCAGGCCCGCCCCAACCCGCCCGGCAGCGGCAGTGGCCAGCCCCGCCGCACCAGGGTAGAAGAGCGAGCCAGCCACGATCATCACTTTGCCATAGGTGCCCTTATGCGAGTCGGCGGGGCGAGCGGGCAATAGCGCCCGCGCCAGCGTTGGGTTCAGTTCATCCGTCATTGTATCCTCCATCGCCTTCGGCGGAATGCCAATATCTGCCAGGGCCAGGTCGCCTGCATACCTTCGCCCAGGGTAGCACAATAGCCCGCGCTTGAGCAGGCCCGTCGCCACCGTCACATCGGCACGCATGGCTGTGCCCAGCACCGCGCCCGTATCTGAGTCTATGCCTGTGGGCAGATCAACCGCCAGCAGGATCGACTCACGTGGACGCTGTTCATGTACACACGTCACAATTGCCGCCAGCGCCCCACTCACCGGGCGGCTCACGCCTGCGCCAAGGAGCGCATCCACCACCAGCGCCGCCCGCGCCAGTTGGTAGCGCAAGGTCTGCTGTTCGGGGTCGGCTCCCGCTTCAATTTCGGCCAGGTTGCGCTGGCGGCAGCGTTGCCAGTTAGCGTCCTGTTCGGCGTTGGCTCGGTTCCAAATATAAAGCGTAACATGCGCCCCGGCATCGTGCAGGTGGCGAGCAAC